>NZ_NFKD01000044.1:0-37126 GCF_002160215.1 Bacteroides sp. An19
GGGCTATCTGACGAAGAACAGGAGCGAAAAGGACCAAAAAATCGCCCAAAGCACACACGAAAACGGATACATCAAGCCAAGAAAAACTTTTTGGAGAAATTCAAAACAGCTTCTTAGAACGTGCATGCCACTCCGAGGCTGAAATCGATTCCTCTGCGGTACTTGCTTAACACCACCTCTTCATTCGTTGCATTTCCTTTACGTGTCAGCTGGTGAACGGAGTTCAACAAGTTTTGCGCTTTCAGGCTAACCGTAAAGTGCTCGCCAATCTTAGCCGAAGATACAAAGTCAAGCGTCGGAATCCCGTTTTCTACAATGTCCTGGTATCCCTGTGTGCCGATGGTGTACAGACGGTCGCTGAAATAATTGAACACCAATGCATTGGTAAACGAGTTGCTTCCTTTACGCACCAAGTAAGTCAGGTCGGCATTGACAAGCCAGGGAGCCGCTCCTTCCAACTGGGAACCGGTCGGGTCGGTAGCCAAAGGCACTTTCGCACACGTATAAGTATAAGCGCCGTTCACACCGAGACTCAGCTTATGCAGACCTCCGTCTTGCATCGGATGAGAAAACAAGTCTTTCCGTATCTCTATTTCCGCACCGGCTACCGTAGCATGGTCGGCAATGTTTTCATACGAAAGGAATCCGCCGGCACTGGCAATCTCAATACGTGAAATCGGGTTCTTGATGTATTTATAGAAACCGGTTACTGAAATCAGTTCACTGGGCGAAAGATACCAGTCCCACTTCAAATCTACGTTGTAGTTATCCGAAGGCTGCAAATCAGGATTACCTTGACTATTGAATGTAACGTTTACATAACGGAACGGAGATATTTCCTTTGCCTGAGGCAAGGTATAAGTCTTGCTGGCTGCAAACCGGAGCGAATGCTTGTCATTGAAATTATAACGCAAGTTGATGCTGGGCAGCACATAGTCTTTGTTGATGGACTGGCTTCCCTGCGTTCCGCCACGGTTCACATTATAATCTACATCCATATTCACTTTATCATACTTCACACCCACGTTGGCAATGAACCCTTCGGTAAACTGGTAGGTAGCCTCTGCGTATGCCGAATGGATTTTCTTATCCACGGTGTACTCGTCTACGTTCTTGTCGAGGACAAAGTAGTTATTATCCAGATTCTCTTGCGTATAATAATTATCAAACTGTACATTGTCGATATCAAACACCTCTTGACGCACTACCGACATATCATACTCGGTAGCTGTAAAATTATCGTCCACAATGCGTCCGGCATAGCCCAACTGGATGTTGGATTCCTGTGAAAAGTTATCGGGAAGTTTATAAGTAAAACCTGCACGGATATTCAGGTCGTCTTCATTCAGTTCCGAGAAATAACGTTGCTGGATACCTGTACCTTTCATCGGCACATAACCCCGGTCGGTCTTTACCAGATTATTGATGCGCCGGTCTGGTTCCAGTCCTTTGATAATGTTATAAGCGGCACCTACATTAAAGTCGAGCTTATCCGCCAACGCCCATTTGGTATCCAGCTGATTGACGAAAAGCAAGTTATCATTGGTCTGCTGGCGGCGCATGAAACCTTCGTAGGTGTCCGAAGACTGGTAATCGGCATCCATACCCAAGTAATCGCCCACCGACTCGCGCGAAGCGTGCAACATGATGAAATTGTAGGTCAATTCATGCTTGTTATTATGCAAGTAGTTCAGGTTCGCCATCACGACTTGCGAAGTTTCCACATTCGACTTCTTTCCGAGCATATCCTGCGAAAGTTCGCCTGTCGTAATCGAATTGCGCACTTCTTCCTCATAATAAGAATAGTCCCGGTTATGATTGGCAATAAGATAAAACGAAAGCGGATTGTCGTTGATATCAAATTTCTTTCCGCCCGAAATGCTATAACTCTGGTTTACCAGCCCGTTCTTCTTCGAAGGATCCAAACGGTTCTGGAAATTATATACAGAAAGGTCATCGCCCGGCTGCTTGCTATTGGCGAAACCAAAGGCATTCACTCCGTCCATTTTCAAGAAGTCGGACGAAAGCGATTGCGTATTGAATCCGCCCGACACGCTGGCATTGATTTCACCATAACCTACCAGTTCTTTCGAAGAAATATTGATGTTGGCACCTGCCACATCGGCATACGTGTTGCCATAAAAAGCTTTGTTGACATCTACCGACTGGATAATATCGGTAGAAAAGAAGTCGAGCGCAATGTTCTTGTACTCCGGATCTTCCGAAGGAATCGGATAACGGTTCAATGTGGTCAGATTATACCGGTCTCCCAATCCACGTACAAATACGTTCTTTACACCGTCTTGTTTCGAAATGCCCGATATCTTGGTAACTGCCCCTTCGGCATCTCCCACACCCTTGCGGGATAACTCCTGGGCACCAACCGACTGAATTGCCACCACCGATTTCTTTTGCTCCAATAAAGTAACGTTCTCCGACTCACGGTTCGCCTTAGCCACAACCACCACATCCGACAACATTTGTGTATCGGGTTCCAACTCGAAATCGAGTGTGGTCACTTTGTTATCCTCTACCTTTACCTGACGTTTGACCGTTGTTTTATAACCAACATATTTAATTTCAATGTCATAGATACCGTCTTCCACCCCTTTCAGCTGGAAGTTTCCGTCTATATCCGTTACAGCTCCGATATTGCTTCCCACAATCCGGATAGTAGCCCCGATAAGAGGTTCTTTCGATTTCTGGTCCTTGATACAACCTTTTACATTCACATTTACCTCAACCGCAAAAACATTGGCTGCAAACATCGATAAGAGAACAGCCGAAGTCATCCATTTTCTAACTCTTTTCATTACCTTATTTTACTAAACTTTTACCGAGTGCAAAGAAAGAGCTTCCCTTTTACAGGTATACGACAATCGGATAACTTTCCGTTTACAAGTCCGTTGCAATAAGATTACAATATTGAAGAAGTTGTATGCCCCTGCATACCGAACAAGGCCGAATGCCGGAAACGGACATGTAAGCGTTTTACTTCTTTACTCTTTTCCTGTCTTCGATAATGGCATCCTTGTTCTCCAACGCCCAACTTATCAGCGCATTGATGTGCGGAAGCAACGAATGGGTACGCGGTGTCAGGGCATACTCCACCCTCGGAGGCACTTCCGGATAGACGGTACGGGTAATATAGCCGTCCTCCTCCAATGTCCGCAAGGTTACGGTCAGCATCTTCTGCGATATGTCCGGGATTTCGCGCTGCAACTCCTTGAAGCGCATGACTTCCTTACCCGCCTTGTTCAGCGTATATATAACCAGAAGCGACCATTTGTCACAGAGCCTTGCCAAGATGTTCCGTATCGGGCAATCCGGAAACATCATATCTTCTATCATTGTCCTATCCATATTATACTGCTTTTCAATTCACTCTACAAAAGTAATCAAACTCCTTTTATGTAGCAAGCTTTTATCGGATGGGTGCAATCAGCCCTTATCCTCCACATTATTTATTATAAAAGACAAGATAATTTCATTGAACCGATAACTGAAAACCTTCATGCACTTAGCTATATTCTATATTCCACCAGCCGGAATATACGTTCCACGGGCTGGAATGTACGTTCCATGGGCTGGAATATACATTCCACGCCGTGGAATATAGAATGGAACTAACTGTATACAAGAAACAAGCTCGTTGAAAACACATAGTGAGTGCCCGCAATCTGCCAAAATGCCCCAATTTACGAAAGGTGAAATCTATGGCGGCATGATGAAGGGATTCGCACAGGCTTTCAGCGATGCCCTGACCGACATGCCTACAGGCAAGGCTTCGGAAGTGGCATTCGACACTACGCAGACTTGGGCAGGAATTCCGTTCGAGTTCCGTCACGGAGCGACATCCGATTTTCCGGGCGCAAGCATCCTGATAGGAGGCAAAGCTTATTATACGCACTGGACTCCGGCAAAGGCACACGTAAGCCATTTGCAGGTTTCTTCTCCGGCTGCCATTGATGCGGAAATAGCAGAAGCGGAAAAGTCACTGGCATCGGGAGCGGAACTGTTCATCGGCGGACACGGAGGTGCGGCAAAGCGCGATGCGGTAGAGTTCAAAATCGACTATCTGAAAAAGATGAAAGAGGTGCTCGGCAATAACCAGACGGCACAAGCCTTTACGGACGACATGAAGAAAGCTTTCCCCGGGCTGCCGGGAGAAGCCGGACTGGAAGAATTGAGTAAGGCACTCTACAAATAATAAATGTAATGCTTGAGGGTGTATCAAAATAGAAATGATATTTTGATACACCCTCAATAATCATTTTCCCGTATGGATATACTCCACGGCACGTTCCAACTGGGTGTCAATGCCTTGAAGCAAATTAACCCCATCGAAAGGCGCTTCAATGGTGGGAGATATGCCGACACCCTCGTGGTTGACACCGTCAAGGTCCTTCATCATGGTCATGGTGGTATATACCTCTAGGATGTCGTTTATATTGAAATAGCCACCATAAAACTGATCAAATGCGATGTTGTCAGCCGCAATGGTACCTGTTCCCCCATGGGTCCGTTCGCCAATGAAGCAACCCTTAGGCAAGCCCAGCACGGCTAGGGTGGTCATCTCGGCCATGCTGATAGAATTCATGTCTGCCATCACTACTATAGGCACATCCAAATCACGGCTCCGCTCCGTTGGTTTCAACACTTCCGGAGTCCACGGCGTGTAATCCAACCGTCCGGGACCATTTTTCTGACGAGTATAAAACAACATTTTCTCCTCATCCACGAACTTACCCAACACTATCGGCAAATCCGACAGATTACCTCCGCCATTGTGGCGTACATCGATGATGACCCCCTCGACCGTCGGATAGTTGTCCAACAGGTCGTGATAGTTCGCGACTATCTGATCAACGATATCACCTGTTCCGACATGTTCGGTCAACATGAACGACGACAAACGGAAATAGACGATATCCTCGTCCAAGATGCCACTGGCATAAAGCGCATTGCCTGATTCTGGAGCCAACACCAAGCGTGCGTCAGAAAATCTGCCTGCATCGTGCAAGCCTAACAACATATTTGCATAATCCTCCAGCGTCTGTTCATCAAAAGGATGATAATTAGGGCGCTGCTCTTTCCGTCCCTCTGCCGGACGATAAAGGACTGTATCCGAAGGAAGAGTTAGTGTCAATCCGAAATGCCCGTCAATCAATCCGGAAGACAACTCTTCCAACATTCCGAAGGCTTCCTCATTCGTTGCCTTATCGCTGAAACCTTTGTCCGCCAACGCATCAAATTGGGGCTTGTATTCGTCATACACGGCATCCCAGTCCGTCGGGTCGATGTCCCAAAACACGTAGTTATAGTTCATGCCCGACCAATAGGCATCGAACAACTGCGACCAATTATAAATATTTATATCAGTCCGCGGATTCTGCATATCGGGCATTTCGTCACGACAGGCGGCCAATACACACACGGCCATCAACACTCCGGCCATCAAACGTATCCTTGCTTTCATTTTATTCATCTTTTTATCATAATCGGTTCATTAATCACCCAAGGTAAACAGTACGCCTACTTGGAAAAGAAAAGTGTTCAGGTATCGCGGCACGCGATCCTTCATATAGTCTTTCTGCATATCGCTCAAGCTATGGTGGTAACGGCATTCGGCTACGACTGCCCATACGGGAGTGAAGCGATACTCCAGACCGACTCCCACCAAGGCACCTCCCTCAAAACGGTTGTCACGCCGGGAGTCGAATGCATATTTCTCATCATAGGTATACAAAATAGTATTGTCACTCACGTCAGAAGGATTTTCTACACCTTCAGGCTCAGAAAACATAGCAAATGTCGTCCCCTCGCGCCGGCTGGAGAGCCAGCCGCCTGCATAAAAACCTGCATCGAGGAAACCGCGCAACCGTTTGCCACCAAAGGAGAAACGGGCAAACACGGGCACGGACAGGTAATGATTGGTCATGTCCTCGTGTAACGGCTCAAAAAATCCCGAACGACGCATCCCATAGTTCTTCTGTACATAGGACACCTCAGCCTGCACAGCCAACCAATCATTGAAAGCATACTGCACGGGTAAACCCGCCGTGAAACCACCCAAAGCCACATAACGCCGGTCATAAAAGTAACCGGACTCCGTGGTCAGCGAATTGTGCGTATAACCAGCTTGAAAACCGACACGCCACTGCGCCGCAACAGGTAACACCCCAACCACGGCAAACAGAAGTAAAAATAAGAATCTGTTCTGTCTCATAGATTTACATAAAATTTATCACAACCATTAAAAGCATTATTGCATGCAGGCTCAAACTACCTTCCCATACAGAAACAAGTTCTCTACCAGTACGCACAAAATAATGCAAACACCGCCCCACACCTATATATAATAACGCGTAAGCTGGTCTTTTGCTGACTGCGTAAAGATAAGCTAACTTCTTGAAACAAATCATAAATATGCCGGACAAGAAGGTTCATTTTGTCAGTCATATAGTCCATTTTGTCCTAAACAACTGATTTACACTCACATGCAAAAAGCTTTTCCCGTAAAGGAAAATCCATATCTTCACCTAAAAGCATCTACAGAATGCATACGAACAGAAATATAGGTCTGCCCTACAAGCAATTTAGTAAAGCCACAGACATTCGCTCATTTTTTTCAAAAAAATATTCGCAGATAACTTAGAAGCTGTTTTGAATTTCTCCAGAAAGTTTTTCTTGTCTTGATGTATCCGTTTTCGTGTGTGCTTTGGGCGATTTTTTGGTCCTTTCCGCTCCTGTTCTTCGTCAGATAGCCCGCTATCTTCCTCATCACAGAAGCGAAAATGCCTCAAAAACTCATCCCAAATCATCGCACGATAAATTCAAAACAGCTTCTTACTTATACACAACAATGGTTACCTTTTCGTAAGTATCTGATGTTCAAGTACCTACTTGTACGATTAAATTCCTCTTGGTAACTTTGCAGCACAAAAGGAAATAAAGGCACTTTTAGTAAGTAATAACTCATTAAACAAATAAGAGCTTATCTTTCCAAACTGGGCAAAACGGTAGAGACACGCATCACGGACTATCATGTGGGCGGAACCGGAAATCATGAGGTGGTGATGGCGGAAGGTATGCCCCAATTTACGAAAGGGGAAATCTATGGCGGCATGATGAAAGGATTCGCGCAGGCTTTCGGCGATGCCCTGACCGACATGCCTACAGGCAAGGCTTCGGAAGTGGCATTCGGCACTACGCAGACTTGGGCAGGAATTCCGTTCGAGTTCCGCCACGGAGCGACATCCGATTTTCCGGGCGCAAGCATCCTGATAGGAGGCAAGGCTTATTATACGCACTGGACTCCGGCAAAGGCACACGTAAGCCATTTGCAGGTTTCTTCTCCGGCTGCCATTGATGCGGAAATAGCAGAAGCGAAAAAGTCACTGGCACCGGGAGCGGAACTGTTCATCGGCGGACACGGAGGTGCGGCAAAGCGCGATGCGGTAAAGTTCAAAATCGCCTATCTGAAAAAGATGAAAGAGGTGCTCGGCAATAACCAGACGGCACAAGCTTTTATGGACGACATGAAGAAAGCTTTCCCCGGACTGCCGGGAGAAGCCGGACTGGAAGAATTGAGCAAGGCACTCTACAAATAATTATCGAATAAAACCAATCAGGAGTTAAAAGGGAGTTATCGTCCGCCTGGCGGACCGGGAGTTAGACGCCAATACTTTTTGCATCGTTTTCAGAAACAAGACTATTGACCTTTAACTCCTATAACTCCTGTGAAACATAACTACGTTTAACTCCTGATTCGCATAAATTATAAAATAATAAATACCCTCACTTCCCTGTCACGATACGTTTAATGTCATTCAGTTTGTTCAACGCTTCTATCGGTGTCAAGTTGTTCACATCCAGATGCAGGATTTCATCCCGTATCTGGCACAACACGGGGTCGTCAAGCTGGAAGAAGCTGAGCTGAACACCGTCTTTGGATGCCGGAGTCTGTACTTTCGGACGCGACGCCATGCCTTCCTGCCGGTTCTCTTGCTCCAGGCGGCGCAGGATTTCATCGGCACGCTTCACGATGCTTTGGGGCATGCCCGCCATTTTTGCCACATGAATACCAAACGAATGCTCGCTCCCTCCGCGCTCCAGCTTGCGAAGGAAAATCACCTTATTGTTGACCTCCTTGACCGTTACATTATAGTTCTTGATACGCGGGAAGAGTGCTTCCATATCGTTCAACTCGTGATAGTGCGTGGCAAAAAGCGTACGGGCATGGGCTTTCTTGTTTTCGTGGATGTGCTCTACGATGGCCCATGCAATGGAAATGCCGTCATACGTGGAAGTGCCGCGCCCCAACTCATCAAACAGCACCAGGCTTCGGGGAGATAGGTTGTTCAGGATATTGGCGGCTTCATTCATCTCGACCATGAACGTTGATTCGCCCACCGATATGTTATCACTCGCTCCTACACGGGTGAATATCTTGTCCACCAGTCCGATATGCGCACTTTCGGCAGGCACGAAGCAGCCTATCTGCGCCAAGAGCGTGATAAGCGCCGTCTGGCGGAGCAAGGCAGACTTACCCGCCATATTGGGACCGGTGATAATGATAATCTGTTGCGATTCCGTATCCAGATAAACATCGTTGGCAATGTATTTCTCGCCCACGGGCAATTGCTTCTCGATGACCGGATGGCGTCCTTGCTTGATGTCGAGTACATCATCGTCGGCTATCACCGGACGGATATACTTGTTCTCGCGCGCCACATCGGCAAAGGAGAGCAGGCAATCCAGACGTGCAATTTGCGTGGCATTGATCTGGATAGCCGGAATAAACTCGGCAAGGTCTGCCACCAAGTCATTATAAAGCTTGGTTTCCAGTATCAGGATTTTATCCTCTGCCCCCAATATCTTCTCTTCGTATTCCTTCAGTTCCTGCGTGATATACCGCTCGGCGTTCACCAGCGTCTGCTTGCGTATCCACTCGGCAGGCACCTTGTCCTTGTGTGCGTTCCGCACTTCGATGTAATAGCCAAACACATTGTTATAGGCAATCTTCAGGCTGGGGATGCCGGTCTGCTCGATTTCGCGTTGCTGGATTTGAAGCAGGTAATCCTTTCCCGAATAGGAAATGCGGCGCAGCTCATCCAGCTCGGCATTCACTCCATCGGCTATCACTCCGCCCTTGCTCACCAGCAGAGGCGGGTCGTTTACTATCTCCTTCGCTATTTTATCCCGAATCGAGACGCAGAGGTTCAACTGCTCCCCGATGCGCCGGAGGCTCTCGTTGTCCGCGTTCAGGCAAGCATTCTTGATGGGTTCGATGGCTTGGAGTGCCACTTTCAGCTGCACCACCTCACGGGGTGAGATACGTCCTACCGCGGCTTTCGATACGATGCGTTCCAAGTCGCCTATCAGATGCAGCTTCTCTTCAATGAAGTCCTTGAAATCAGGCTCCCGAAAGAAATATTCCACCACATCCAGTCGGGTGTTGATAGGTTTTACTTCCTTCAGGGGAAACACCACCCAGCGTTTCAACAAGCGGGCACCCATGGGGCTGATGGTATGGTCTATCACATCCAGCAGGCTGGTGCCTCCCTCGTTCATGCTGCCTATCAGCTCCAGGCTGTGCACCGTAAACTTGTCCAGCCGCACGTAGCGTTCCTCCTCGATGCGTGCCAACGAAGTGATATGCCCTATCTGATAATGTTGGGTCATGTCGAGGTATTGCAGGATAGCTCCAGCCGCGATGATACCGTTCTTCAGATGTTCTACGCCGAAGCCTTTCAGGTTCTTGGTCTCGAAATGTTTCAAGAGCTTCTCGCGTGCCGAAGCCTCGGTAAATACCCAGTCATCCAGTTCGAAAGTAAAGAACTTGTTCCCGAAATTACCTTCGAACATCGGTTTCTTACCCCGCTCGAAAAGCACTTCCTTGGGAGCGAAATTATTCAGAAGCTTGTCGATGTAGTCAGAAGGTCCCTCGGCGGTCAGGAACTCGCCGGTAGAGATATCCAGAAAAGCGATGCCGCATGCGGTTTTCCCGAAATGGATGGCGGCAAGGAAATTGTTCTCCTTATACGACAACACATTGTCGCTGATGGCAACGCCCGGCGTCACCAGCTCGGTAATGCCCCGCTTCACCAGTTTCTTCGTGGTTTTCGGGTCTTCCAGCTGGTCGCAGATTGCCACACGCCTTCCGGCACGTATCAGCTTGGGCAAATACGTATCGAGGGCATGATGCGGGAATCCTGCCATTTCCACCGTTTTCCCCTGCCCGTTGGCACGCTTGGTCAAGGTGATTCCCAGTATTTGCGAAGCGGTCACGGCATCTTCGGAATAAGTCTCATAGAAGTCGCCGCACCGGAAAAGCATCAGCGCGTCGGGATGCTTCGCCTTCAGGTCGAAATACTGTTTCATCATGGGGGTCAATACCACGTCGTTATCTTTAGCCACTGTGTTGTCCTTTCTTTTATTAATGTGTTGTCCGTACCTGCAAAGGTACGAAAATTTCCCAAATATCTGCCTTCCGTGACGCAAGTATCTGCAACGCCCGGCGCAAGTACCTGCATGAACGGATGAACATAATAACGGAGCCTAGCTAATACTCATGCCGAGCATACAAAGGAAAGCCCCGCAAAAACGACGTTTTTACGGGGCTATACCTTAAAATGACCTGATTTGCGTTGGACTACCAGGATTCGAACCTAGACAAACAGAACCAAAACCTGTTGTGCTGCCATTACACCATAGTCCAAACTTTCGTGCTTTCCTTAGAAAGCGGTGCAAAGATAAGTGTTTTTTATAATATCCTCCAAATAATTCCCCACTTTTTTTATCTCTTTTTTCAATATTCCGTATCTTTGCCGCCTATAAATGCATAAGAGTTTATGAAAAAAACAGTATTAGGATTTATGTTAGGGGTAGGATGCGTATCGCTCCAAGCGATGACACCACTTTGGATGCGCGATGCTGCCATCTCACCCGATGGAAGCGAAATCGCTTTCTGTTACAAAGGAGATATTTATAAGGTGAATGCCAAGGGAGGAGAAGCACTACGACTCACCACACAACCTTCGTATGAATCAACCCCCGTATGGTCGCCCGATGGACAACAAATTGCTTTCGCCAGCGATCGCTTTGGAAGCACCGACATCTTCGTGATGCCCGCCAGCGGAGGCGAAGCACGCCGGCTGACCAGCAATTCGGCAAACGAAACACCTTCGGCCTTCACGCCCGACGGCAAACACGTGCTGTTTTCTGCCTCCCTGCAAGACCCGGCAGAAAGTGCCATGTTTCCCACCAGTGCAATGACCGAATTATATCAAGTGTCCGTAGCGGGCGGACGCACTGAACAAGTATTAGGCACACCGGCGGAAAAAGTGTGCTATGCACCAGCGGGAACCTTCTTCCTCTATCAGGACCGGAAAGGATTCGAAGACGAATGGCGCAAGCATCACACTTCATCCATCACCCGGGACGTATGGATGTATGACACCACCAGCGGTAAACATACCAACCTGACCGCCCGACCGGGAGAAGACCGCGACCCTGTATTGAGTGCCGATGGAAAAACCGTGTACTTCTTGAGCGAACGCAATGGAGGTTCATTCAACGTCTATCGCTTCCCGTTGGACCGCCCTGCTGATGTGCAGCCCGTTACTTCATTCAAGGGAAACCCTGTACGCTTCCTCTCAATGAGCCACAACGGTACACTCTGCTACACCTACGATGGCGAAATCTATACCCAACCCAATGGAGGAAAACCCACTAAGGTCAATATCTCACTTATCCGCGATGAAGAGGAAATGCCCGTCACTTATAATTTTACACGAGGCGCATCGGAAGCTACGGTATCGCCCGACGGCAAACAGGTGGCATTTGTGGTACGGGGTGAAGTGTTCGTGACATCCGTTGAATACGGCACCACCAAACAAATCACCCATACGCCCGAAGCGGAAGAAGGCGTTTCGTTCGGTGCAGACAACCGCACCCTGGTCTATGCCAGCGAGCGCGATGGCATAAGCGGACTTTACACCGCAAAAATCTCACGCGAGGAAGAAAAGAATTTCCCCAATGCCACGCTGATAGAAGAAGAAGCCCTGCTTCCCTCGAAAACCGTGGAACGAAGCTATCCGAAGTTCTCTCCCGACGGGAAAGAAATTGCCTTCATCGAAGGGCGTACCCGCCTCATGGTGCTGAACCTGAAGAGCAAGAAGGTGCGCCAGGTGACCGACGGGTCTACGTGGTACTCGCTTTCGGGAGGCTTTGACTATCAGTGGTCGCCCGACGGGAAATGGTTTGCACTGGAATTCATCGCCCACAAGCACGAGCCTTATTCGGACATCGGACTGGTTTGCGCCGACGGGAAAAGCCCGATTATCAACCTGACCAACAGCGGTTATACGAGCGGCATGCCCCGCTGGACCATGGATGGAAACGCCCTGCTCTTCACCACCGAACGGTATGGTATGCGCAATCATGCCTCGTGGGGCTCGCTGGACGATGTGATGATGGTCTTCCTGAACCAGGACGCATACGACAAGTTCCGCCTGAGCAAAGAGGATTACGAATTGCAAAAGGAACTGGAGGAAGAGCAGGAAAAAGCGGGTGAAACCGCTTCGAAAGACAAGAAAAAGGATAAAAAAGCGGATGCAAAAACAGATAGCGTGAAATTAATCACGGTTGAACCGGACGGCATAGAAGACCGCATCGTGCGCCTCACGCCCAACTCATCGCGCTTGTCCTCAGCCGCTATCTCGAAAGACGGGGAAACCCTGTACTATTTATCTGCGTTCGAAGGCGGATTCGACATGTGGAAAATGGACTTGCGCAAGCATGAGACCAAGCTTCTGCACAAAATGGACGCGCGATGGGCAAACATGGAAACCGACCGCGATGGGAATTTCTTCGTACTGGGAGGCGGAACCATGCAGAAGATGGACGGGAAATCGGAAAAACTGGAACCGATTACCTACCGTGCCGAAGTGAAGATGAACCCCTACGAAGAACGCGAATACATCTTCGACAACATCTACCGCGAAGAAAAGGCACGCTTCTACAACGTGAACATGCACGGCGTGGACTGGGATGCCTTGACGGAGACCTACCGCAAGTTCCTGCCTCATATCAATAACAATTATGATTTCGCCGAAATGCTGAGCGAATGGCTGGGCGAACTGAACGTATCTCATACCGGCGGACGCTTCTATCCCGAACTGGACACCGAAAGCACTGCCCAGCTGGGGCTATTGTACGACTGGGAGTATACGGGCAACGGATTGCGCATCGCCGAAATCATCGAGAAAGGACCTTTCGGCCGCAAGAGCACCCGTGCCAAAGCCGGTGTGATTATCGAGAAAATCAACGGCCAGGCTCTCGAAGCCGATAAAGACTATACTCCTTTATTAAATGGGCAGGCAGGCAAGAAAACCTTGGTATCGCTCTACGACCCGGAAACCAACCAACGTTGGGAAGAAGTGGTGAAACCCATAAGCAACGGAGCAATGAATGGCTTGCTCTATACGCGCTGGGTAAAACAACGTGCGGAGGACGTAAAACGCTGGTCGAACGGACGTTTGGGCTATGTGCACATCGAATCGATGGATGATTCCAGTTTCCGTTCGGTTTACTCGGACATCTTGGGCAAGTACAACCAATGCGAAGGCATCGTGATAGACACCCGCTTCAATGGAGGCGGACGCTTGCACGAGGACATCGAAGTATTGTTCAGCGGAAAGAAATACTTTACCCAAGTCATCCGCGGACGCGAGACCTGCGATATGCCCAGCCGACGTTGGAACAAACCTTCCATCATGGTGCAATGTGAAGCGAACTACTCGAACGCACACGGCACCCCGTGGGTATACAAACATCGCGGACTGGGCAAGCTGGTAGGTGCACCCGTTCCCGGAACCATGACCAGCGTAAACTGGGTAACCACGCAAGACCCGACCCTCGTATTCGGCATTCCGGTGGTAGGCTATCGCCTCCCCGACGGAAGCTATCTGGAAAACACCCAGCTTGACCCCGACATCTATGTGCTGAATGCTCCCGAAACGATTGTGAAAGGAGAAGACACACAATTGAAAGCAGCCGTAGATGAATTGCTGAAAGAAATCGGAGAATAAGAAGCTGTTTTGAATTTCTCCAAAAAGTTTTTCTTGGCTTGATGTGTTCGTTTTCGTGTGTGCTTTGGGCGATTTTTTGGTCCTTTTCGCTCCTGTTCTTCGTCAGATAGCCCGCTATCTTCCTCATCACAGAAGCGAAAATGCCTCAAAAACTCATCCCAAATCATCGCACGATAAATTCAAAACAGCTTCTAAAAAGCATGAATAAAAATAATTGATGAATATCCGCAAACAGCCCCTGTAGGGGCGTATTGCATACGCCCGAATACGCCAACTTATCCATGTGGATGCTTTTAGGGCGTATGCGATACGCCCCTACAGTTTATTGGGCGGAAATGCGGATATTCATTTAAATTTAATCCCAACATGCATCTTTCCCGTTCAACCAGTCCTTCAATGAAGTTCGTACAAAAGAATCGGGCAATAAACTCGTATCCTGATTCCGTTCATCGGGCCGTACAAAATACGAATGGCTGATGTAAGCTTGGGTTTGGGTATAAGGAAGTTCTACGCAAAGCACATCACCGAAACAGGTCGGCTTTTGGGAGGTAGGAGTCCCGATAATCGGGAAAAGCGCATTGTCTTTGATGAGCGTCAACAGATAATTGGCACTGCTGAAGGTATTCTGCCCTTGAATAAACGCCACTTCTCCATGAAAACGATTGGAAGGCTTCGGCATATCACCGGTAAAATCATTCATTACTTGATGTTGTTCCGCCAACTCCCCTTTCATTGATTCATACTTGTCACGGATAAAAAGCGTAGGATAACACGTTTGCAAGAAATCAGACACACGGATGTAGGAATGAAACGGACAAATATCCCGAAGGGAGACACCCAGAAATTCAAGCAACACATCGCCCAATACACTATTCCCTCCTCCATTATAACGCATGTCTATCACCAGCCGATTCACGTTATGCACCGCCATTGCACGTGCCATTTCATCCAGGAAATCCGCAAACAACGGAAGACTATCCTCCACGGCTTTATCTGGAGAGACCTGCATCAAACGGCATCCTTGCCAATAAGTAAACCGGTCTATCATCGCATTGAACTGAAAATAACACGTATCGCCGATTATCTGATAATGAAAAGGCTCGTTTCTCCTTGCCGTAACCGGATGCGGAACCTGCTTCACCTGATACAAGCCTGATGCACCTTCATTTAAGGACGAAGGCAAACACACTTCACTTCCATCCGCAAACATAAAGCGGACACCCCTGTCCGTATCTATCCCCAAAGCGTTCAGAAACGCTTTATTGTTCATAAAAAAGCTTCCCGTAATACAAGCCTTTATCTGATTTTCCGAAGGAACATAAACCTTTAATTTTTGTATCAATGAACCAATCGGACACGCATTAATAGCTATAAGTTCCTTCCCTGTACAATCCGGAACCGAATCCGGAAGACTTCGAAAATAAAAACTCCCCTCATAATAACGTAACGTGAAAGGATAAAGCGATGTATCGTCAAGCATCACAAATGTATGCGCATCTTGAAGCAAAGCCAGCCAACGGTTCAGTTCTACCTGAAACGCCGGACGTTCCATCCGCTCGTCCAACTTATCGCATAAAGATTCGGCATACTTCTCGAAACGTGCAAAAGCCACCTCATCTACCAACGGAAGCGGATGAAACGCCTTGATGAAAGCCAACAGATTCATCACTTCATGCTGATACGGATTGCCGGCTTTCTCCTTATATAATATAGGTATAGGAAAAACGTTATCCATTTTCAATCAAATAAAATGCCATACCCACGATGCCTGCCACGACTCCTATCACACATCCGCACCAGAAATAGAATGATAATTTCTTCTTATCTGCATTGCTTTTTTGACTCAGTCGCTTGATGACAACCGCCATGCATCCGCCAAACACGCCCAAACCAATACCGATAACAAGTCCGGCTGAAGAGTCTAACACCATTTTCAATATAAAACCAAGAACTACCCCGACACCTGTTCCGATGCCGATATAGCGGTCTGTAATGCTTTCTTTCATTTTATTGCTTTCCTTCCTGTTTTATGTTTCTTTCTTCTTAATCACAATCGCAAAGATAACGATTTACTTCAAACCAGCTACAATTACTATCTATTTTCCTTGTTACTCTTTCAAACAATAACACTTTATCTCCTGCTGGCGAGTATCCAATACGACTTGTGAGAAACGCTTGAAAAACGAAATGCCTATTGTTCTTCGAGATGCCAATGTCGCCAACGTCACATTTTTAAATAGCTTTTGATTTACTTTCCCTTGCGCCACTTCATAAACCGTTATCACACTTCCTGCATCCATAAAGCCATAACAAGTATCTTTTTTCAAAAAGCAAGCGTCAGACATTTGTTCTATATCCTGCTTTGGCAACAAGAAGTCACTCCGGTCATACCCCGTATCTATCAATATATGAGAGCACTTGACTCCGTTTATCTCCATTCCCTCCACATAATACAATCCTTGTTCTTTCTTATAGTGCAACACCATATCCGGAATTCCGGGGACAAATGGTTGAACATTAGAGATTGTGCCTTTCTCAAAATCAAGCAACCAATTACAACGGTCTATCATGTCTGTACCTATAACCCCATGGATATGTTGCCATTGAAAACGCCGCGGCAATAAGACGACTGTCCACAAATTCCCTTCGATATTCCCCAAACACGTATAAAACGAAAAATATTTCTTCACCGAAAAATCATTGCCGGCTATATCTTTCGCGTCCGCCTGCATAAAAGGATGAAAAGATTCCGGCACGGTATCAGCATAAAGCAAGGTAATATTCGCTCCCGTATCAAAAAGAAAATTTATCCCATTCCCAGAGAATGTCACATAACCGTCCTTGTCAAACGCAGAGACAAAAGGATTTATCTTCGGCTTCATTCCGATAAGGAACAACCCGACCGTTGCTATGGATACGATTATGAAAAGAAGTTTTTTCATCTGGACGAACTTATTCTATTCATTGATAAAGGCTCTGCATCAGTTCATGTTTTTACCAATGCAAAGGTAATGTTTTCTATTTATCACGTGAGTTCGGAATCAGAAAAATTGAATATCCGATACGCCTTTACATGGCAATTGAGTAAAATGCTGATATTCAATAAACTTTTGTCTGTCATAACTGTTTTCCTTAAAAAAACATCCCTAAGATAAACAGTTTATGGATAACATGTAAGCGGCACTTTACATTCTGACGACTTTTGCCGAAAATTGAAATAACGAATTAAACTCGTTTTCAATCCGTTGTCTATCTTTTGCACTATGCATTGCCCACACACTCCTTGGGAATGACACAGGCGACACACCGAGTCTTACTAAAAGCTGTCACTTCAGCAACCGCTTGCTAAGATAACGCACGGGATACCACACCGATAGGAAACCTACCACGAGGACGGTGACAAAGACCACTGCCACATCTGTCACTTCCACACTGACGGGATAAGCATCGACCACAAAGCTACCTGAACTGCCTAATTTTATCAGCCCGAATGCTTGTTGCACCCAGCAGAGTATCAGTCCCAGCACCACGCCCACCGATGCGCCAATAAACGAAATCATCCGTCCCTCGAAAAGGAAGATACGGACTATCTGCTTGTCGCTCGCACCCAGGTTACGCAAGGTTGCCACGTCATCACGCTTATCAATGATGAGCATTGAGAGCGAACCGATGATGTTAAAGCAAGCTATCACGAGAATGAATGTAAGGAAAAGGTAAGAGATAAGTTTTTCCACACGCATGATGCGGTAGGTATCCGCCTGCTGCTCATAGCGGTCTTCCACACGGAAGTCACCACCTAGCTGCTGCTGAATCTGCCGCTTCACCGCTTCGGTATCGGCACCGGGAGCAAGGCGGAGATTGACAGCACTCACTTCGGTAGTGTATTGGAAGAGACTACGGGCAAAGTCGATGGAAGTCAGGATGTAAGAGGCATCGTATTTTTCCTGATTGACCGAAAAAACCAGTCCGGAAGAAAACAGGCTACCGGTGACAAATGCCGTAGAAGGATTGGCAAGGTTCACTTTCGCACCGCGCCTGGGAGCGTACACCTCTAGAGGGTCAAGGAAACGGATGCTGCTGCCCAATGTGGCGAGCAGCTGAATGCCGGGGATGGCATAGTGAGCCACCTCATCGTGCAAGGTCAGCTCACCGCGTCCGTAAAGGATACTGTCGATAGGCGTGAGAATATCGAAGTTGTCTTCCACACCCTTGATAACCGCCATTGCCTGCCTGCCCTGGTATTGCACCATGGCATTGTCTTCGAGCGAGCGCGACCATACCGCTACCTCGGGCATCTGCCGCAAAGCAAGGATACGCGGGTCTTCCCCATCGAACACCTTACCGCGCACTGCTGTAATGCGCAATTGAGGGTCGAAGGCGGTAAAAAACGATGCCACAAGATCTTGAAAGCCGTTGAATACCGACAGGGTACACACCAACGCCAACGTAGCAAGCGCCACTCCACACACAGAGATGGCGGAAATGACGTTGATGGCATTGTGCGACTTCTTCGAAAACAGGTATCGGCGGGCGATATAGAAGGGGAAATTCATTTCTTCAGCAACTCGTCGATGTGTGCGGCATAATCTAACGAGTCATCCACAAAGAACTTCAGTTCGGGGATGATGCGAAGCTGATAACGCACACGGGTACCCAATTCGTAGCGGATGGACTTCACGTTGTCATTGATATTTTTCACTATCTCTTCAGCACGTTCCGAAGGGAACACACTAAGGTAAGCACGTGCATAACTCATATCGGGGCTAATACGCACCACACTTACCGATACCAACACGCCGTGCATTGTCCGCGTCTGCTGCTGGAACATCTCGCTCAGCTCTTTCTGAATCAGCCGGGCTATCTTGTTTTGTCTGGTTGTTTCCATATATTTCTTTGGTTTATGTTTTCAGGTGGCTAGTTAACAGGTACTAGATGACTAGGTCTTAAATACATTGGTTTATCATTTATACCTGTCAACTAATGCCTAGTACCTGCTACCTATAGTTTTCGAATTATCGTCAACCCGTCCCGCAGGGGAAGGATAACTTTTTCCACACGCCGGTCGGAAGCTACATGGTCATTGAACCGCTTGATGCCGATGGTCTGTGCATCAGCACTCCGGGGTTCTTCCAGCACATGTCCGTCCCACAGCGTATTATCAGCAATGATATACCCTCCCTTGCGGAGCCGGGGCAGTATCATCTCATAGTAATCTATGTAAACCCGCTTGTTGCCGTCAACAAAAGCAAGGTCGAACGTGATGTCCATCGTTGGCACTATCTGCAAGGCATCGCCAATATAGAAGCGGATGCGGTCGGCATAGGGCGAACCTTCCAGCCACGGACGGGTAAAGTCTTCCTGCTCGTCATTGATTTCAAAGGTATGGAGCATCGCCCCTTCTTCCAGTCCCTCTGCCAGACACAATGCTGAATAGCCGCTGTACGTACCTATTTCAAGCACCTGCCGTGGACGTATCATTGTGACAAACATCTTCAGCATCCGCCCCTGCAGGTGTCCCGAAGCCATACGGGGACGCAACAACTTGACATGCGTAGCCCGATAGAGCGCCTTCAGGTAGTCGCTCTCCTCATCAATATGTCCGAGGATATATGCATCCAATGCGTCGGTTTCTTTCATATCTCAGTTGACCAGTTGACAAGGTACTAGTTGACTAGGTTTTAAATAGCCAGGTTGGCTTAGTATCTAAAACCTAGTCACCTGGTACCTAGTTAACTAGTCACCTCTAATTATAAATATCTGTTCCGGTTCGGCAACACATAGTTCTCGGTATCTTCCAGCACATCGTCCACCTGGTTGATTTCGAGGAACGAAGTGTGCGTGCCTTTCTTACCGCCGCTCAGGTATGCTACCATTTCTTTCGGAGTCAGCACACCGTCGCTCAGCAACTTACGCAATGCCGTGAAATAATACTCCTGTCCGTTTGCCTTTTCGGGCATATAGATAGCCTCCACTCCATACGACAAGGCAAGATGACGCATTGTCTTTTCCTTGTAGCAGATGGCAAGCACAGGATATTTACCACGGAAAGCAGCCAGATTGCGTGCCGTACGTCCACTGAAACTGTCGGTAATGATGGCACGGATAGGCATCAGCGTGGTGGCACGTACCGCCTGTTTTGCCAGGAAGCTGGTCACATCAGTATTGTCCGGAGTCAAAGGAATAGGTATGTCGTTTTCTTCCATCTTGTCTTTTTCCGCCTGTGCGGCAATCTTTGCCATGGTCTTCACTGCCTCTACCGGATATTTGCCGTATGCCGTTTCGCCACTCAGCATCAGGGCGTCGGTGCGGTAATAGATGGCATTGGCAATGTCGGTCACCTCGGCACGGGTAGGACGCGGATTGTTTATCATCGTGTGAAGCATCTGGGTAGCCACAATGACCGGTTTGCGTGCCAGGATACATTTTTTGATAAGCTTGCGCTGGATGCCGGGGATGCGCTCCTGCGGCACTTCGATGCCCAAATCTCCACGGGCTACCATCACCCCGTCTGCCACTTCCAGAATCTCATCGATATTGTCCACACCCTCCTGATTTTCGATTTTCGCGATAATCTGGATATCACTCTGATGAGCGTCGAGTATCTCGCGGATATCAAGTACATCCTGCTTGTTGCGCACAAAAGAGTGGGCGATAAAATCGATATCCTTTTCGATGGCATACAAGATATTATTACGGTCTTTTTCCGTGAGCGAAGGCAGATTGATACGCACGCCAGGCACATTCACGCTCTTGCGGTTTCCCAGTGTAGCATCATTGCAAACTTCGCAGAACAAGGTATCTTCGTTCTTGTCTATCACCCGCAGCTCCAGGTCGCCATCATCAATCAGTACATCTACACCCACTGACAGGTCGTTTACAAATCCCGGATAGCTGACGGCGATGCATTCATGCGTCGTTTCCTGTTCGGGTTTGCCGACGATAGTTACCCGTTCGCCGGTCTTGAAATCGATGTGTCCTTCGGCACTTGCCGTTGTACGCACTTCCGGTCCTTTTGTATCCATCAGGATACCGATTCGGTTGGATACTTGGCGCACATTATTAATTAATGTCTCGAACCCTTCGCGGCTGGCGTGGGCAGTATTCATACGCACCACATTCATCCCCGCGTTAAACAGGTCGCGGATAAAATCGACATCACAACGTAAGTCTGAAATAGACGCAACGATTTTTGTTTGTTTGAGCATCATATAGTTTTAAGTTTTTAGTGTTTATATTTGAGGTGACCAGTTGACCAGGCACTAGGAACTAGGTTCTAAAATGCTTTACCTAACATCCAGTCAACCAGTATCTAAAACCTAGTTCCTAGTACCTGGTCTACTAGTACCTAGAAGCGCTTCCAGAGCCAGCCGGTACGAATCCAGGCCGAAGCCACAAATCACACCTTTACACGCACACGCTATCATCGATTTGTGCCGGAACTCTTCCCGGGTATGCACATTCGAAATATGAACTTCGATGACCGGAGTGGTAACAGAACGGATAGCATCCTGCAAAGCGATAGAAGTATGAGTGTAAGCTCCGGCATTCAGGATGATTCCGTTGGAAGAAAATCCCACTTCATGAATCTTGTTGATTAGCTCGCCCTCCACGTTCGACTGGAAATAATCGAGTTCCACATCGGGATAACGCTCTTTAAGTGTCTGATAATAGTCTTCGAACGAAGTCGAACCATAAATGGAAGGTTCGCGTTTCCCCAACAGATTAATATTGGGACCATTGATTATTTGTATCTTCATCATATTCACGAAGTAAACTTTTTAATAACTTTGCTGCAAAATCCGGCACAAAGATACGAAAAAGAAATGAAAACCAACGAGAAGATTATAACAAAGTACCGACAATACCTGAAATTGGAAAAGTCTCTGTCGGAAAACACCATACAAGCGTACCTCACCGACCTCGACAAACTCCTCGCCTACTTCACTCTGGAGGGCATCGACTGCACAGAAGCCACCTTGCAGGATCTGGAAAACTTCTCAGCCGGCCTCCACGATATCGGCATCCACCCTCGTTCGCAAGCCCGCATCCTTTCAGGAATACGCTCGTTCTACCGCTTTCTTACCCTCGACGACTATATCCGGCAAGACCCGAGCGAACTGCTCGAATCACCACAGATAGGCAAACACCTTCCCGACATACTGACCGTGGAAGAAATAGATGCACTTATCGGAGCCATCGACCAAGGCACCCCCGAGGGTCAACGCAACCGCGCCATTCTGGAAACCTTGTACAGCTGCGGACTTCGCGTATCGGAACTCTGCAACCTCCGACTATCCGACCTCTACCTTTCCGAAGGCTTTATCAAAGTGGAAGGCAAGGGAAACAAACAACGCCTAGTACCCATCTCTCCCCGTGCCGTCAACGAGCTGAAGAATTACTTCGTAGAACGCGAAGAAACAAAAATCCGTCCCGGTTACGAAGATTTTGTCTTCATCAGCCGGATAGGCAAGAACATTTCGCGCATTATGGTGTTTCATATAATAAAGGAGTTGGCAGACCAAATCGGACTAAAAAAAAGCATCAGCCCCCATACTTTCCGCCACTCGTTCGCCACCCATCTGCTCGAAGGCGGTGCCAACCTGCGTGCCATCCAGTGTATGCTGGGACACGAAAGCATCGGCACCACCGAGATTTATACCCACATCGACCGCAATATGTTGCGGCAAGAAATCATCGAACACCACCCACGGAACAAGAAAAAGCAATCCGAGTGAGCACTTTTGCCCCGTTTTAATCTTTTTTTTAGTATCTGTTTAAAAAAAACGAGCAAAAAGTTAACAGCTAATGGAGTTTTTCTTATCTTTGCCCCAAATATAAAAACGAAGTAAAAAAACCAACTAGATTATATTTTATAACAAACCAAATAGTAAAAATCATGATTAAAAAGTTGTATTTGCCCTTAGTGGCATTGTTAGTTCTTGCTTTCTCTTCATGTAGCAAGATGGGTGAATTAGACCCGAGCTATTTCACAACTGATCCTGAAGTATTGGAAGCTATCGGTGGCAAGGTGCCTGTAACTATCACGGGCAAGTTCCCTGAAAAGTATTTCAAGAAAAATGCGACCGTTGAAGTCACTCCGGTCTTGAGATGGGATGGTGGCGAAGCCAAAGGCCAACCCGCCAAGTTCCAAGGCGAAAAAGTACAAGGCAACGACCAGACCATATCTTACAAGGCTGGTGGTACTTATACGATGAAAGCCTCTTTCGACTACGTTCCGGAAATGGCTAAATCTGAACTGTATCTTGATTTCAAAATCAAGAAAGGAAAGAAAGAATACACCATCCCTTCAGTAAAGATTGCCGACGGTGTTATCGCTACTTCTGAATTGCCTACCGTTAAGTCGGCTAACGCCGCATACGCAGCTGACGCGTTCCAACGCATCATCAAGCAGGCTCAGGAAGCTCAAATCATGTTCTTGATCCAACAGGCTAACATCCGCGCAAGCGAACTGAAGTCAGAAGGCATCAAGGATTTCAACAAGAAAGTGGTTGCTGTAAACGGCGACAAGAAGAACTTCAAGTTGAACAACATCGAAATCTCTGCTTACGCATCTCCGGATGGTGGCGTGAAACTGAACACCGGTTTGGCTGAAGACCGTCAGGAAAACACTGAAAAGTACCTGAACAAGCAATTGAAGAAAGGCGAAATCGAAACTCAGGTTGACGCTAAATATACTGCACAAGACTGGGAAGGCTTCCAGGAACTGGTTTCTAAATCAAACATCCAGGACAAAGACCTCATCTTGCGCGTCTTGTCTATGTACCAAGACCCGGAACAACGTGAAACTGAAATCAAGAACATCTCTTCAGTTTACAAGACCTTGGCAGATGAAATCCTTCCGCAATTGCGCCGTGCACGCCTGACCGCCAACTACGATGTTATCGGACGTAGCGATGAAGAAATCAACGCCGCATTCGACGCGAAAGAAGACTCTATCAGCGTAGACGAATTGCTGTATGCAGCTACCCTGACTCAAGACAACGCACGCAAGGAAGCCATCTACAAGAGAGCTATCGAAAAATATCCGAACGATTACCGTGCATACAACAACCTGGGTATGATGTCATACGCAGCAGGCGACCTGAACGCTGCTGAAAACTACTTCAAGCAAGCCGCAAGCAAAGACGCTAACGCTGCCGAAGTCAACACCAACCTCGGTCTGTGCGCATTGTGCAAAGGCAACGTAGCTGATGCAGAAACTTACCTGAGCAAGTCTACTGGTGCTAATACCGCTAACGAAGCTTTGGGTAACCTCTACATCAAACAAGGTCAGTACGACCGTGCCGTACAAGCTTTCGGCGACACCAAGACCAACTCTGCTGCCTTGGCTCAAATCCTGGCTAAGGATTACAACAAAGCTAAGAGCACATTGTCGGCAGTTAAGAATCCGGATGCTTACACTGACTATCTGATGGCTATCGTAGGTGCACGCACCAACAATGCCGACCTGGTTAAGTCAAGCATGGCTAAAGTGGCTCAGAAAGATGCCAACTTGAAAGCAAGCGCACAAAACGACCGCGAATTTGCTAAATATGCCAATGAAATCCAATAATCTTATCTGATAGATTTCAATGAAAGCCGGAGTGCAAAACGCATTCCGGCTTTTTTATTTCAAATAATTTATGTACATTCGCAGGCAAATCAATATATATCCACAGAGCCATGAAGACAATTGCTCCACTCGTCGCACTTATCATGCTTTCCCTTTCTGCCTGCAAGAAGGACAATCGCTTTGTGCTACACGCCGAAATGACAGGTTTGTCCGACAAGCCCATCCTCGTAATATACGATGACCCCGTGTCACGTCTTGATACAATTTTCCCGAAAGAAGGCAAGTTCGAATATGCTTTCCTTCCAGACACCATCACCATTTTCCGGCTTGTTTCCACAGAAGGAGAAGTGATTCCGTTTTTTGCAGACCGTGGGCAAGAAGTCAAGTTGGCAGGCACATTCGGACAACCCGACATACAGGGGAGCGGAGACAACGGGGCATACGGAACTCTATTAAAAGAACTGCAACCGCTAAAAGACTCTACATCCATTGTACAAACAGTAGAAAAGTTTATCCAGACGCATCCCACATCGTTTGCCTCTGCCTACCTCATCAACCGATACTTCATCCAGGTGCCCCGACCCGATATGGAGAAAATCGACCAGCTTATCGCCCCTTTGGCAGGAAACATCAAGGACAGCCGCTTGCTTAGCATCGTACTGAAGGCTTTGCCTTCCCAGTCCGACCTCAAACGGACATCGGAAGGATACGTCAACTATTTCTCATGCAAAGACCGAAAAGGGAAATACATCTCGTGGAGTGGAGAAAAAGACAGCTACACCCTGCTCAACTTTTGGGCTAGTTGGAACCCGGAAAGCATAACCCGACGCGATTCGCTGGCAACCTTGGTTAAAAAGTTCCCTGAAAAACAATTCAAAGTCCTGAACATTTCACTGGATTACGAAAAAGACAAGTGGCTGAATGCATGCAAGGAAGATACCAAACAATGGATAGAAACCTGCGACTTCAAAGGCTGGGACAATGTTGTGGTCAAACAAAACCAAATCCACACCCTTCCCGACAATATCCTGATAGGAAACAACCGTAAGATTTTCGCAACCGGCCTGTACGGCCAGCCGCTCTATGACAAAATAAAAGAACTGACAACAAAAAAATAAACCTTAAATACGACCTTAAATGCTAATCAAACTCTTCGGCGCCGCCGTACAAGGAATAGACGCCACCATCGTCACTATCGAAGTGAACAGCTCACGGGGAATCAAGTTCTTCCTCGTAGGACTGCCCGACTCTGCCGTAAAAGAAAGCCATGAACGCATCGTTGCCGCCCTGCAAGTCAACGGATACAAATTTCCTACCTGCCAGATAGTTATCAACATGGCTCCTGCCGACATCCGCAAGGAAGGCTCATCGTATGACCTGCCGCTGGCACTTGGCATACTGGGAGTGACGGGTGCCGTAGCTACCGACAAGTTCGACCGCTACCTCATCATCGGCGAACTGAGCCTGGACGGAAGCCTGCAGCCCATCAAAGGCGCCCTTCCCATAGCCATCTGCGCCCGCCAGCAAGGTTTCGAAGGCTTCATCCTGCCCAAACAGAATGCACGCGAAGCCGCCGTGGTCAACAACCTGAATGTATATGGCGTGGAAAACATCACCGAAGTCATCGACTTCTTCAATGGCAAGCGCGAACTGGAACCTACCGTCGTCAACACCCGTGAGGAATTCTACCGAAGCCAGTCGAACTTTCCTTTCGACTTTGCCGATGTAAAAGGGCAAGAGAATGTAAAGCGCGCACTGGAAGTAGCAGCAGCAGGCGGCCATAACCTTATTATGGTAGGAGCACCAGGAAGCGGCAAGTCGATGATGGCGAAATGCCTTCCCAGCATCCTGCCTCCGCTCTCGCTTGCCGAAAGTTTAGAAACTACCAAGATTCATTCTGTAGCAGGCAAGTTGGGAAAAGACTCGTCACTTATCGCTGTCCGCCCGTTCCGCAGCCCGCACCACACCATTTCGCAAGTCGCCATGGTAGGCGGAGGCACCAATCCCCAGCCGGGTGAAATCAGCCTGGCACACAACGGCGTATTGTTCCTCGACGAGCTTCCGGAGTTCAACCGAAGTGTACTCGAAGTACTCCGCCAGCCGCTGGAAGACCGGCGCATCACCATCTCACGTGCCAAATACACCTTGGATTATCCTGCCAGCTTCACCCTGATAGCCTCTATGAATCCCTGTCCGTGCGGCTATTACAACCATCCCACACGTCATTGTGTCTGCACACCCGGACAGGTGCAGAAATACTTGAACCGCATCTCCGGTCCACTGCTCGACCGCATTGATATTCAGGTAGAAATCGTCCCCGTACCGTTCGAGAAGCTTGCCGAACGGGAGAAAGGCGAATCGAGTGCCGCCATCCGCGAACGTGTGATATGTGCCCGGCAGATACAGGCAAAGCGTTTTGCCGACCTTCCTGGCATTCATTGCAATGCACAGATGACCTCTCGCCTGCTCCACCAATATGCCCAACCCGACCCACACGGCATGAATCTCCTGCGCACCGCCATGGAACGCTTCAACCTCTCTGCCCGTGCCTACGACCGCATATTGAAAGTCTCCCGCACCATTGCCGATTTAGACGGAAGCGAAGCTATCCTCCCTCGCCACCTTGCCGAAGCCATCAGCTACCGCAATCTGGACCGGGAAAACTGGGCAGGATGATTTGCTAATAGAATAAGAAGTAAAATAATGCGAATCAGGAGTTAAAAGGGAGTTATAAGGAGTTATCGCCCGTTTGGTGGGTTGGGAGTTAGATACCAAGACCTTTTGTACCGCTTTCAGAAGCAAGGATATTGGCCTTTAACTTCTGAACGAAGTGATAACTCTTGGGAAATAACTACGTTTGACTCCTGATTTGCATAAATAATGAAAGAATGTGAGTCTGCCTCAAAATGAAAGTTGATTTCATTTTTGAAGCAAACTCATTCTTTCCCGAAAAAACAGAGTCATTTACCTTCTATAATGCCGTTGCATTACTTCCCTCAATAATAAAAAGCCTGTTTACTTCAGGAAAAAAGCGTTCCATTTCATTCTAAAATTCAATATTTGAATGTCCTTTAGATTTGCCAACCCGACCCCATTGAAAATGAAGATATACTTCGTTGGCTGATGAAGTATATCTTCGTTGGCTGTTGCAGTATATATTAAACTGCCGATGAAGTATATCTTCGTTCGCAGAGGGCATATATTGTGCATAGTGAGACTCCCAAACAAAGAAGAGTGCCGTCTATCCTCCTCGGACAAACGGCACTCTTCTTTGTTTCGTTCGCTCTAAGTAAAGCCTTACTTACGCAGACCAAGCTCTTTCACGATGTTACGATATCTTTCGATGTCGTTACGCTTCAAGTAGTCGAGCAATGCACGACGCTTACCTACCAGCTTGGTCAAAGATCTTTCAGTTGTATAATCTTTTCTGTGGAGCTTCAAGTGCTCTGTCAGGTGAGAAATACGGTATGAAAACAATGCAATCTGAGACTCAGGAGACCCAGTATCAGTGTTAGACTTTCCGTACTTTTCAAAGATTTCTTGCTTTTTAGCTGCGTCTAAATACATAATTTTGACTGTTTTATTATTTATATAAATCAATTTGCGGGTGCAAAGATAGGAATAATCTTTTATACGGCAAACACTTTTGCTAAAATATCTTCCATAACAATATCATAAAGAGAAAAATTTGTGTTATATTTGCGGATATCAATCAAAATAAAATTTATTATGGAAACCACTTTAACAATCTTGAAAGGAAGGCTGGCAAACACATTGCTGCATAAGTTTTCATTTATATCCAGTGTAGTATTTCTTTTTGGCTTTCATTTTCCCGTGAATCATTTTTATAATCCATGGGAGTATGCTAATGCAAGTGACGGATTCAAATACTTGATAACGATAGTCCCCCTTATCTTTATTGTAACTACCGCTATTTACTTAGGATATATAGGAAGGGACGAAGCTTTTTCTAAACATGTCAAATGGTGGACAATCTTTTATCTTTGTTTACTGCTGATTGACTTCGTTTTTATCTTGTCGCTTTTATTCACATAATGAAAATAATCTAATTAAAACCTTATGAATCATATTACTACAAGTTTTAATGGATACAACCATATATTCTGCTTTCATGCATGTATATTAATTGGTGGATTACTGCCTTTCCCCTTCGCCTCAGTCTTACTTGCCTGGTTTTATTGGCTATACAAAGGAGGCAGAAGGAATCGGGAATTATCGGAACAAGCCTGCCGGGCATTGAATTTCCAGTTCTTAATCCAATGCATCGCCTTTTTAAGCGGAATCATTATGTGTACGCATTCAATTAATGCAATGGCAAACGGGAATGCATTCGATTATACCTGGTTAACCTGCCAATTATTCTTAACCATCCCTGCATGCATACTATATCCGTCGTTTATATTGATATATATGGGCATAACAAGAAAATACCATCGTTTTTACCCTAAAACGATACGATTATTTAATGACTAATTAAAGCACAACGTTATTTGCCAATTACGAAATCCGTAATCGGCAAAAACATAGCATACTAATTTATCAAATACATGACATTTGATTTGAACAAATTGGAGAAAAAATAGTAACTTTGCGCCCAAATAATAGGTATAGTATGCAAGACATTAGAAACATTGCTATCATCGCCCACGTAGACCATGGAAAGACGACACTCGTGGACAAGATGATGCTGGCGGGACATTTGTTCCGCAACGACCAGACCAACGGTGAACTGGTGCTGGATAACAACGACTTGGAACGTGAAAGAGGGATAACCATCCTTTCGAAGAATGTATCTATCAACTATAAGGGTACGAAAATCAATATCATCGATACGCCGGGACACGCCGATTTCGGTGGTGAAGTGGAACGTGTATTGAATATGGCAGACGGATGTATCCTGCTGGTAGACGCTTTCGAAGGCCCGATGCCGCAGACACGCTTCGTGCTGCAAAAGGCATTGCAAATCGGATTGAAACCCATCGTAGTAGTGAACAAGGTGGACAAACCGAATTGCCGTCCTGAAGAAGTATACGAAATGGTGTTCGACCTGATGTTCAGCCTCAACGCAACGGAAGACCAGCTGGATTTCCCCGTGCTCTATGGCTCGGCAAAAAACAACTGGATGGGTGAAGACTGGAAAACGCCTACCGGTACCATCGAACCGCTACTGGATGCCATCGTAAAATATATCCCAGCCCCCAAGCAACTGGAAGGCACACCACAGATGCTCATCACCTCGCTCGACTATTCTTCATACACAGGGCGTATCGCCGTAGGACGCGTGCATCGCGGAACTATCAGCGAAGGCATGAACATCACGCTGGCAAAACGTGACGGACAGATGCTGAAATCGAAAATCAAGGAAGTGCATACATTTGAAGGACTGGGACGCAAGAAAGTGCAATCGGTCTCATCGGGTGACATCTGTGCTATCATCGGCATAGAAGGATTCGAAATCGGTGATACCATCTGCGACTTCGAAAATCCGGAGCCACTGCCCCCTATTGCCATCGATGAGCCTACGATGAGCATGTTGTTTACCATCAACGACTCTCCTTTCTTCGGGAAAGAAGGCAAATATGTGACTTCTCGCCACATACAAGACCGCCTGATGAAAGAGTTGGACAAGAACCTTGCCCTGCGCGTCCGCAAGACCGAGAATGAAGACGGCAAATGGATTGTATCGGGACGTGGTGTGCTGCACCTTTCAGTACTGATTGAAACCATGCGCCGCGAAGGCTACGAGTTGCAGGTAGGCCAGCCACAGGTTATTTACAAAGAAATAGACGGGGTACGTTGCGAACCGATTGAAGAACTTACCATCAGCGTTCCCGAAGAATTTGCCAGCAAGATGATTGACATGGTGACCCGCCGTAAAGGTGAAATGGTTTCGATGGAAACGCAAGGCGACCGTGTGAACATCGAGTTTGATATGCCATCGCGCGGTATTATCGGATTGCGTACCAACGTATTGACTGCATCGCAAGGAGAAGCCATCATGGCACACCGATTCAAGGAATACCAACCCTACAAGGGAGATATTCCCCGCCGTACCAACGGATCGATGATTGCCATGGAGAGCGGGACTGCCTTCGCGTATGCCATTGACAAGCTGCAAGACCGCGGCCGCTTCTTCATCTATCCGCAGGAAGAAGTATATGCCGGACAAGTAGTAGGCGAACACGTACACGAAAACGACCTGGTGGTAAATGTCACGAAATCGAAAAAGCTGACCAACATGCGTGCATCGGGTTCGGACGACAAGGCACGCATCATTCCACCGGTGGTATTCTCGCTGGAAGAAGCATTGGAATACATCAAGGAAGACGAATACGTAGAAGTAACACCCAAGAGCATGCGTATGCGTAAGATTATCCTCGACGAGACCGAGCGCAAACGTGCGAACAAAAATAATTGATACTCTATATTTTAATCAATGCAAAGGTGCGAAAGTGCTATGATTTTACAAGTCACAGCACTTTCGCGTCTTTGCATTGATTATCATGAATACTACACCTCTATACAATCTACTTTCAAGACAGATTTTTTATTTTTTCTCCTCAACAATATGCTTGAAAGCCAAGCCAAAGATAATGTATTGCGTGTTGCCAGCAATAGTCCCCTCATTCTGCCCCCAAAGGAAAGGCCAATCATCGAAGTTCTCGAAATGATCGGGCTTACGGAAAAGCACTCCGGGAGCTACATTGCCTGGTATGAATGAGAAGTCGGCACGATTATTTCCATAAAAGACCAACTTCGGACGGGCAGCTCCTACTGCGGCAACAAATGAATAATTATGGTAAGGATGACAACCGAAGAGCCAATTAGCCGTCCGGTATACTTCATCTTTCGCCACGATGTCGGGATAATAAAGATGTGCAAAGCATACGGTAGTCCCAAAGCTAAGCAACGGACCGATTCCCGCCCAGTTGCCTGTACCGATAGGCACACCATACGGATTCTGCCGGTCGAAATCTTGAATATACGTTGCATATTGCTCTACATAAGGACGTAACTGCTTGCGATAATCTTCATTCATATAAGGAATAGCATCAAGGGCTGTCTGAAGACTGAACCTCAAGTTCCGGTCTAATTCCTTCCATATCTCTTTTTCAAATACATCCAAATATTCCTTTTCCTGAGTAGCGATATAAAGCTGCAAATTGGTAGCAGCTATGCCGCCCAGTCCTGTACGCGCATTGTTCCGCTTGGATTCGGTACGCTGGCTCAAAAGCTTCTCTGCTTCTTTCATCAAACGCTTCGATTGCTTCAGTGCCCGTGCTGCAAGGCTGTCATTATGACCTTCCAATGCATGAGCTGCCGCAGCAAACATTGTCGCGGCACGCATATCAAGCCGGGGATTACGGGTCGTAAAAGCCCACATATCATCGGGAGTACCGCTCCGCTTCCCATCCGCAGATACTTCATAAGGCTTGAGTGAGGGGTCATAATGCAATCCGTCAGTAATGGATGCGGCATCTCCCAAGTGATGATAATTATCAAGCACTGAGTTCGACAACGTAGAAGCCATGTGTCCTATCTGCTCAGCCTGTGCCACAAGATTCAACACACCGTGTTCAATGTATTGCAGAATGTCGGGAGTTCCATCGGGACGGTGCAGGTCGACATAACGCTGCGTTTCGCTCACAAAGGTTTCATCACGTAACGGCTTGAAAAGCTCCCATACACGAATCAAGTTTTCTACCACATTGATGTTCGCCCCTGTCTCGATATCGAAATCTCCTGCATCAAAGAACCCACCGACATTCAAGCCCGGAATGAGTTCCAATGGCTTGTATTTTGTATCAGCTGCACTCCCCTGGTAATGCAGGTCGAAATGATCACTTGGCGGAGCCTGCAAGTATCCTTCCTTGAACGGTTCTCCATGCCATACACGATAGCCTTCGTTTACAAACATGTGATTCATATGAATGGGTACCCATATATCTGTGGTAGCATCGGTAATCTTGTCGTATACCTTCGTATCTATCAGGAAATTATTGGTCTTCACGGTATCATACTGAATGTAATAAATACCAGGTTCCTTTACCTCCGAAAAATCAAACTTCACATAATTATACTTATAATAAGGTCCCCAAACATCAACTCTCCCCTCGTAAGCTTTCGAAATCGTCCCGTCCTTGTTGATACGCATCAGTACAGCGGTGGCTTCCGGCACATCGCGCTTGTCCAACTCAATAACACTGACTTTCGGCTGCTCTGGCATGTAACCCACCTGACAGAATCCGATATTGGGCTTCCTTATCCATCCCTCAACGGCATGAGGCTCTACAATCCAACTTACTACCTTACCCGTTTTACCTTGAGGCAGGACACTGCGGAGCACGAACCAGCCATTCTGAGCCAACATCCTCCCATCGTAAAGCTTCAGTTCCGCATCATTGCTACGAATACTGATCATACGTTCCGGGTCATCCATTGCCATTGTAATGCTGTGCCCCGTCTCAATAGGAAGAGGGTCTACGAAACATCCTGTACCGCGGTCGTCATAAGTCTTGAATCCTTTAAACTGCCGAGGTTTCTCGCTATTGGGGCGGGCAACAGTCTGGCTGGTAGCATAACGCGGGAACCGATTCAAACGGCCATCCATCGTAAATGTCTTCAGCCAATATCTTGACGGAAGAAACTCCAGGTTCAACCCCGCATTGCCCACAAGCTTTTCGGGCACAGGCTTATCAAGCCATACAGCTATCTCTACCGCTTCACCTTTGGCTGTAACCACAATCCGGCTATCAAAATCATAGTCATCGTAGCGCAAGCCTACTTCAATGCTTCCTTGCTCACGGTCCACCTTCCGAAAAGTCATCTTTGGCACCAAGTCCCATTGCTCGGGAGTATTATTCAAGCGGACAGCCCCCCCTTGAATGGCTCGAATGCCATGCTGGATAATCTCAATGCCTGAATTTTTCTCATCGTTGAAACCACCATTAAAACTATTGCTGAATACCAATACGTTGACTCCTTGCCGCTCAAAATAACAACTGTCATTCAATGTCAGGTCTTGTGCTTGGGAAAAAGATGCCAGTACAAGACCTGCCGCCCAAAGTATATGTTTCTTGCTGTTCTTCACAATACAAATAGATTAAAGTTTTCTTTTTAGAGTCTGACAACAAACAAATGTTTAACTACAGGAGCTACATTTTTACAATATTAACAGTGTAGCCAGAACAAAGCATATACCACACGATAAAGACATTATCCACGTACACCTGCGTTAAGCTGTGTTTCATTTGATTTAAACGTGGTCTGCTCGATGAAATAACGCGGACGTTGTTTTACCTCTTTGTATATCTTGCCCACATATTCGCCTATGATACCGCACGCCAACAGAATAGCTCCACCGATGAACCACACCGATACCAGAAGAGAAGTCCAGCCGGGCAAGGCACTGCCTTCGGCATACGAGCAGAGCCCGTAAAAAATGGCAAGTATGGCTATCAGCATAAAAAACAATCCCAGATAAGTGATGTAGCGCAACGGACGCACCGAGAAAGACGTAATGCCATCGAGTGCAAAGCTAATCATTTTCTTCAGCGGATACTTCGACTCACCGGCAAAACGTTCCTTGCGGTCGTAATATACCAGTGCCGAAGGAAAGCCCAGTGATGAAACCATACCCCGCAAAAACAAATTACGCTCCGGAAACGATACCAATGCCTGCAAAGTACGCCGGCTCATCAGACGAAAGTCGGCATGATTGTACACAATCTCACCTCCCAATCCACGCATCAGCCGATAGAAAGCCAAAGCCGTATGCTTTTTGAAGAACGTATCGGTCTTCCGCTCGCGACGCACACCGTACACGATATCTATACCTTTATTATAATAATCCACCATTGTGCCGATGGCTTCTACATCGTCTTGCAGGTCGGCATCTATAGACACGGCAGCATCGGCATGTGCCGATGCCCATTCCAGCCCTGCCCACAAGGCATGCTGATGTCCCACATTGTGAGCCAGCTTCAATCCTTCCACATACGGATTCTCTTCGGCATACTTCTGTATCAGCCCCCACGTAGCATCCTTACTCCCGTCATCTACGTACAGAATCATCCCATGCCCGATGACCCCACGCTCTAATAAACCGTCGAGCACGCGTGAAAGCTGGTAAGTAGTTTCGGGCAATACTGCCTCCTCATTGTAACAAGGAACGATTATCACAAACTTCATAGCATTATCTTTTATGTTTGAAAACAAATCGAACTAACAGAAAATTGACCGGTATGGCAATAGCAAACACAGGTAATGGTGCCCATGCCTTCGAAATGCCAACATACAGAAAAATATTCAGCAACACGATGTGAAGCAAGTAATTGACGCCGTGTGCCACCCCCATCCCGAACAGCTTCTTCCACGAAGGCACCGAGGCAAAAGTGAAATAAGCCGTAGCATAGAAATTGGCAACAAACGACAACACATACCCCACAGTATATGCCACATTGACATTGATAAACCGCTGTAACAGGTAATAGATGCCATAATGCAACGCCGTAGCCCCTACACCTACTATCCCGAAGCGGAAAATTTCACCATATAAATGCCTTTGCTTCATTGACCAACCTTCCTGAACTGATACAGTTGTACTACCTTATGGTCATCACAACTCCGGTGGCGACTGTCGTACACCTGCCTGATTTCGTATGCCGGATAAGCCTCGCGGAAAGCTTCCACATCCGATTCACCTACCACCAGATAACCCGCATCGGGCAAAAACACATCAAAAGGCACGATACGGTCGCCCAAATAAAAATTGATGGTAAACGGATGGGTACGATTGGCGGTATACACATCCGTGCGATACGAATACAACCTACCCTGCGGCACAACGGTTGCAATATAGTCGGCAACAGGCTTGTCCGACTTCACATTCAGCACCGTAGGCTGGTAAAAACCGTCCAAGGCAAAAAAAAGGGTGAAAACAATGCCCACTGTGGCATACAGCAAAGTCCATCCACTCTTCTTCCTCACCCGGAAGAAAATGCCTACCGCCACCAGTGGCAACAACAGAACAATCCATTTCAACCCGATAGAAGTCTGCTCCAAGGCATGCATAAAGGCAATATTCTCTGCCGCATGCTTACCCGAAAATACCGTATCGGGCACCATGCCGCAACGTACCGCCACAAATACCAGAAACAACAAAATAGACAAACCGCCCATAATACCTCCGAATGACACAAGAACACGGCGATGATGACGCACCAGATAAATCATGTATTCGGCAAGGAAATAGGCTATGAACGGATAAATGGGCAACAGATACACACTGCGCTTGCTCTTCGGTATACAATAGAACACAAAGATAATCGCAATGCTGAGCAACGAAAACAGGCGTGCATCGTCCATATTACGGACATACGTCTTAAGACGCGCCCACCATCTGGCAGGTTTTGCCTGAATGCGCCTGTAACGCAAACAGAACAAAGATATCAGTACCAGCAACGTGTAAGGCACATAACCCGCAAAGACAGTAATGAAATTATAATACCACGGATTGACATGCGAATCATACGACATCTTTCCCAAAAAGCGCAACACATTCTCTTCCAATACCAACTGAAGAAAGCGGTCGCCTCCCTGCCTGTAAGCAGCCACATACCAGCATGCCGGAAGCACGCACAAAAGCAACACAATGCCCAAAAAAGAAAAGAAGATGCGCCAGAAATTCATTCCCCTTATCCACAAGAACACCGCCACCACCAGGCAGGGCAACAACACACCTACCGGTCCTTTTGTGAGGAAAGCTCCACTCAGACAGAGCACACCCAGCCAGGGCACTCCTTTCAACCGTTTTTCGCCCCACCGGTATAACTGGTAAAGTGCCAGCACCATCAGTGCTGAAAGCACCATGTCCACCCGACAATTCGTACCGGCACGGTGCATCTCAAAGTTAGTAAGCGTGAGCAGCCCCATCAGAAAAGCCACTTCCGCCCCTCTGCGCCGGGCATAAAACCCGTACCCGGCAAACACCATCACGGCAAGTGCCAATGCCGAAGGCATACGGGAAGTATATTCGGTCACCGCTCCGGTCACGGTAGAAAATGCAGCAATCATCCAGTGGAACAAAGGTGGCTTGAAAGCCAGCTCCACCCCATTGTTTATGGGAAGAATCCAATTTCCTTCCTTCAACATCGAAAGCGCCACTACTGCCTCACGTGGCTCACCACGTGTATTGAAAAACGCCTCTCCGATAAACAAGAAAAGCGAACAGATACACACCACTGCCAATATCCATACGTAATGACCTTGAATACGTTTCATTTCTTTCATCGTTTAAACAAATAATATCTTATTGCGGGCAGAGTCAACCAGCGAGTGCAACATTACGAAATATTTTTGAAAAAGACCTCAGCCGGAGTCAAGAAATTGAGTTTTTCTCTCGGTCTGGCATTAATTTTCTTCCTGATCTTGGTTA
>NZ_NFKD01000045.1:0-36805 GCF_002160215.1 Bacteroides sp. An19
TTTGAATTTCTCCAAAAAGTTTTTCTTGGCTTGATGTATCCGTTTCCGTGTGTGCTTTGGGCGATTTTTTGGTCCTTTTCGCTCCTGTTCTTCGTCAGATAGCCCGCTATCTTCCTCATTACAGAAGCGAAAATGCCTCAAAAACTCATCCCAAATCATCGCACGATAAATTCAAAACAGCTTCTGAAATCCAAACAGAATCCAATCATTCAAGTCCCTGTCAAAATAAAAAGAAATACTTTTGCACGGAAGGAGATTATTTTTTGTTTGGCGACAGAAATCTAACTCAAATGGGCTGACCTCGCAAATGAAGTCAGCCTTAATTTTATATCTCTTCCATAATTTTATCGGACAGCAATAATATATTTATCTGATTATCATATATCGCCCTTCTTTACGCGGTTTCGAGGCAGGATAGTCTCCATCGATGTAGCCGAGAATTACGAAACAACGTGCGGTCATTGTGTCGGGTATGCCCTAGTTTCGTAGGATTTCTTTACCTTCGGGAGCGGAGAATGTCTCCTCGCCCCGCGCCAGAATGCACGATGAGAGACCGAGTGCCGTGGCTTCGAGCACCATGTTCTCCGCGGCACAGAAGGCATCGGGCACGGAGTAGAGAAAGTTCTTCGGTCCGAAAATCGTGATGACGGTCGGTGCTCCGTAGAAGCCGGAACGGATGGACGGGTCATCGATAATCGACGGTTGTTCTTTCGACACGAAACTTCCTGCAAGTCTTGAGCGGTCGAGGCAAGCCGCATTAAGTTTTCCAATGGTATCATTGAGTGCCTTGTCTTGACAGGCTACGAAACGGCTGCGTTGTCCTCCACCGGCATTGGGAGCATATGCTCCGGCTTCGAGTACTTTCAGCAGGTCTTCTTCCGGCACTTGCTTGTCCGTATAGCGCCGGATGCTCCGGCGGTATTTTATCAGTTCGAGTATATCCATAATTCTTTTTACTTTATTTCTTTCCAACATTGCGGGTCGGGTGCATAGAAGTTGTGCGTATATCCGTAGGCGACGCTGGGACATCCCCGGCAGAAACGCAACAGTTCGCAACGGGCACATTTCTCGAATTTTTCGTATTGCCGATACGCGTCCATTTTCTGTCCGTGGTAGATATCGTAGATGTGCTCGTGGAAGATATTGCCCACCGGACTCTCGAAACGGCGGCAGGCCATCACACCACCTGTGGGAAGAATAGTCATGTGGCAATCCCCACAATGGCAGCCATCGTATACCGTATCATCGTCCAGTCCGTCGGGAATCTTGAACAGCCCCTTTTCATACAGGAAAAGCGTCCAAAGATGGTCCTTGAGGTTGAACGTAGTGCCACAGTCTTTGTATTGCTCGAATTTCTGCCAGATACGTTCCAGAAAATCCCGGTACTCCAGCGGTTCGATGTGAGTGCTTTTCTCAAAGCTGGTCGGACAGTAGCGTCCGAAGGCGAAAATGTCTACATGATGCGCCACCACGAGATCGATGATGTCAGGGATTTCCCGGATGTTTGTTCCCGATACGGTGGTCATCACGGCACAACGGATACCGGCTCGGCGCATAACCGCAATTTTCTCAACGGTCGTATCAAATGAGCCGGGCTTACGGATGGCATCGTGTGTCTCACGCATCCCGTTGATGGAGAGCTGGTACTTGTCGCATCCGTACGCTTTCAGGCGAATGCAGACTTCATCAGTCAGGTGAAACGGATTGCCGAGGATGGTGAAGGGAATATCCCGGTTCTTGAGTAGCGCAAGAATATCCCAAAACCGGCTGTGCAGGATTGGGTCACCACCTGTAATGTAGAAATAGGGCAGCCGTTTCATACGGCGGCACATTTCCACACAGTTATTCACTACCTGCTGTGCCCGGTCATACGGCATCTCTACCAGTCTCGGATGTCCTCCGGCGAAGATGTAGCAGTGTTCGCAACGTTGGTCGCAGCTGTCGGTGATATGCCATTGAAAAGCGAAATATTCCATATTAATTATATAATTTTTATCGTTTTGAGATGTCTTTCAGGAAGCCCCGGTGGAAACCTCTGCCCACCGGGGATAGCAGGTCATATCGTTTATTTATCGCCTGCACCACAAGCAGAGCCGCAAGCTGTAGGTTTCGGTTCGGGTTTAGTATCACCGTCGCCTGCTCCGCAAGCTGAACCACATGCTCCACTCGGGTTATTGTTCTCCTGAGATGCGCAAAGATATCCCTGTGCACTTCTGCGTGCGGCATAGATGCCGCTCAATGAAATTCGTTTCATCGTACTGCTTTTTTATTAGGTTCATATTATTATACGCCAACCACCCTTCGGTTGTCGTTTGTTGATGCAAAGATAACATGCTATGCTTTGTTTGTCAAGAAGTTACATTTATAGCTAATAGTAACCTTTTTCTCGCTTTTGTACAAAGTCAGGAAGTTACAATGCGAAAAAATTTGAAAAAAAATTGATGATGACTTACAATTACTTTTTATTACTACCTTTGCAATAGTATATAACTGTTAATTCATAAGCCATGCTGAGAAGCTGTTTTGAATTTCTCCAAAAAGTTTTTCTTGGCTTGATGTATCCGTTTTCGTGTGTGCTTTGGGCGATTTTTTGGTCCTTTCCGCTCCTGTTCTTCGTCAGATAGCCCGCTATCTTCCTCATCACAGAAGCGAAAATGCCTCAAAAACTCATCCCAAATCATCGCACGATAAATTCAAAACAGCTTCTAAAACCTGAGATTCGGTTACTCAAACGACAAATAAGGCATCAATCGCTTCAAATCTTCTTCGCTAAACTCTTCAAAAAGGGATAATTGTGCTATATCTTTCAAATTCCCACGTTTACGGCGATATTCGATGATGGCTTTTGCCTTGTAAAAATCCATATAGGGATGCGAGCGCAGACGGTCAAGGCTGGAATGGTTAACTCTTAACTTCCGGAAAGGAGGAGTTGTTATCCGGAACCAACGGTTCACCAAAGTATCAATGTAAGGAATTTCCTGTAACTGGCTCACGGCGTGAAAGCCTCCAAGACGGTTGCGGTAAGCTACAATCATCCGTGCCAGTCCACTACCGATACCTGGTATATGTTTCAACATAACCGTATCGGCCATATTCAAATCAATTACTGTACCTTCAACATATTTAACCGTTACCGGATAAAGCGTAGTACTATCGCGAAACACTGTTGCTGACCGGCTCATAGCCGTGTCTTGTCTGCGCAACCGATTATGTATTCCGATACGAACGTAAGGATGCAGCGCTTCATATTGTTCCGATGTCAAGCCATATATTCGTCTAAAAGCTTCGGGAGTGCGGAATATACCACCTTTCGCACGGTATTTTAGGATATTGCTTATGACGAAATCAGATAGTCCCAAATCACTAAGAGTTGTCGAATCCGCAGTATTAGGGTCAAAAGGAAATAAAACTGTTACCGTAGGGCTAGAATGCATAGGCGATGAACGTCGGTGCAAGCGTTCTTTCTTACGGACGTTTGCCAGAAAAGAGTCTACAGATTCATTATCTGTAGCCGAAGGCAATAATGCTTTACCTTGTTTTTCTTTCAACCATAAATTGCCGCCCACAAGAAGTATCAGTACCGCCAACAACATCACAATGGCACGCCGGTCGGCTTTGCTGAAGTAAAAAAAATGTTTCCACATTACGAATAAGACCTATAGCCAACCCAGTTCGTTGACAAAAACCAACAAAATGCCGATAGGAGTAAGATAGCGCAGCAAGAAGATAAGCAGCGGATAATAAGGAGCACGCAATGTCCCCCAATTAGTCACTTCCTCACGTACCTTCTTCTGATCCAATTTCCACGACACAAAGATAGCGACAAACATGCCTGCTACAGGTAACATAATTTTTGCCGTAAGAAAATCCAGTGCATCAAACAGGTTCATACCAGCTATCCGCACATCATTCCAATCACCCAATGCCAGCGATGAAACCACACCGATAATCAAACTACCTGTTGTTACCAGCCACGCTGCGCGGCTGCGCGTAAATCCGAATTTCTCGTGCAGGAAAGCAGTGGGAACTTCATGAAGTGAAATGGTAGAGGTAAGTGCTGCCAGTGCCAAAAGAATGTAAAACAGTATCGCACTGATACAAGCAAATAATGGAACTGCTCCAAAAGCTTGTTGAAATACATTAGGCAGGGTAATGAAAATAAGTGAAGGACCGGCATCGGGTTGGATTCCTACTGAAAAAGCAGCCGGAAAGATAATGAATCCCGATAATATGGAAATGCACGTACCAATGACACATACACTCATAGCTGTATATCCTAGCCGGGTGTCACGATTGAAATAAGAAGCATACGTCGAAAGGCATCCCATACCGAGGCTGAGCGAAAAAAAGGCCTGTCCCATAGCTCCTAAAACTGCATCGGAAGTAATTTTACTGAAATCGGGCTTAAGCAGGAACTCCAATCCCTTTACTGCACCCGGTAACATCACAGCACACACCGCAAGCAGCACAATCAAAATGAACAGCATCGGCATCATAATTTTCGAAGCACGCTCAATACCAGCCTGTACGCCCTTAACCACAATAATATGAGTCAACGCCACAAACACTACCAGCCAGATCAGCGGACGCCAAGGATTCTGAGAAAATTCATTGAACATTGCTACAAAGTCGTCTGCGGACTTGCCAAGCAGATTACCCGTTGCAGACTGGAATATATATTCCAGCGTCCAACCAGATACTACCGAATAATAGCCTAAGATAAGGAATCCAGTCAATACTCCCATATATCCTACATACTTCCATGCGGTTCCGGGAGCCAGTTTCTTGAATGCTTCACCCGTACTTGCCTTGGCACGCCGTCCGATAGTAAATTCAGCGATCATGATGGGTAATCCAAAAAGGAACACACACCCCAAATAAATAAGTATGAAGGCAGCACCTCCATGGTTCCCTGTCTCGTAAGGAAAACGCCACACATTTCCTAAACCTACCGCCGAACCTGCCGCAGCCAAGATGGCACCCAACTTGCTTGCGAAACCGACACGCTCACTATTTTGCATACATTCTGTCCTTTCTGTTTACATTTTAAAGTTCAAGTTCGGCAAATGTACGAAAAAGTTTGTATTTTCGCGGAAAATATGAATAAATTATATGATGAAACACTATCCGCTATCTATCTTCATTATAATTGCGATCTGCTACCTGTCTTTTTTCACTCCACCGAAAACCGAGATGGATGAAATCACCAATTTCGACAAATTGGTGCATCTCTGCATGTATGGGGGGCTGACTGTTATCATCTGGTTCGAATACCTGCGCCGGCACTCCCGTATCCATTGGCATCAGCTGATACTGGTCGGTATCTGTTTTCCAATACTGATGAGCGGCATTGTCGAAATTCTACAAGCGACTTGCACCTCCGACCGCAGTGGCGACTGGCTTGATTTTGCAGCAAACTGTACCGGTGTGTTGTTCGGTTGTCTGTTCAGCTGGTATGTCACACGACGGATAATTCAGAAAAATATGAATAAACCGGTTTGACAAATATATAATCAACAACAGAACTTTATTATGGATATATTGCTGATTATCATTGGTGTCATCTGTCTGATAACAGGCTTTTTAGGTTGTGTGTTACCAATACTTCCCGGTCCACCACTGGCATATATCGGCATGCTATGCTTTCATTTTACTACCCGTATGCAATTCACTCCTACCCAATTGATTGTATGGGCTGTACTGGTGCTTATCGTTCAATTGCTCGACTATATTATACCTATGTTGGGAAGCAAGTATGCAGGCGGGACCAAATGGGGAAACTGGGGATGTATCGTGGGAACAGTGATAGGCTTGTTTTTTCCTCCTTGGGGCATCCTTGCCGGACCTTTTGTAGGGGCTGTTGCCGGTGAATTGCTCGGCGACAAAGACCTGAAGCACGCTTTGAAATCGGGCTTAGGGTCTTTGGCAGGTTTTCTGTTCGGCACCGCAGTCAAGCTGATACTTTGTGGATATTTCATCTGGCAATTCATTGCGGCATTCTGAGGTGTTATCGGAAATCTTTCAGTTCTTCCTGCAATCGTTGACGGGTAGAATGAATGCGGCTCTTTATTGTTCCTAGTGGCAAATCCATTTTATCAGCTATCTCTCGGTATTTGAATCCCGATACATACATCAGGAACGGAATACGGTATTCTTGAGGTAAGGCATTAACGATACTGTTCATTTCCTTCAAGTCGTATCCGTTATCTACCGTTACAGGCTCATCACTTTCGTTTTTATTTAGGTAAAACAGATTATCAGTCTGGTCAACATAAGTCTGGTCACGTTGTGTCTTACGGTAATTATTGATAAAAATATTACGCATGATGGTATAAACCCATCCCTTGAAATTAGTTTCATCGGTATACTTGTCTTCATTATCCAATACCTTTAGCGAGGTTTCCTGCAGCAGGTCATTGGCATCTTCACGGTCTGCTGTAAGCTTATAGGCGAAGTGACGTAATTCGGTTTGTACGCTCAGTAGATTCTGAGCAAAATTAGCTGTTCTCATTTACTTGTTGTTTATTCGGGTTAATATATGTCTGTCTCTATCGACACTGCAATATTAGCCCGAAAAACAACCCGGGACCTCCTAAAATCCGGTATTCCACCGGTTAAAATCTATCAACGGATAGTTTTTACCCCCTTTTCTATCAGTTCACAGGAGGTATCATCTGTTTTTTCTCCTCCATCTTTCCAAGTAGTATAAGGCTGCTTCATCAGAAATGAATTGTAATATCGGGTCTGACCAGTCACTTCCTTACCGATAAAGGCTGGCAGTTCCACCGATTCGGTTTCCGAACAAAGTTCTACTTCAGCAATTACCAGTCCTTCGTTTTCTCCGTGAAACTCGTCTACTTCGAACACATGTCCGGCATAATCGGCTAGATAACGGTATTTCTCGATGCGTCCCGGCTCACACAATTTCATCAATTCTTCGGCATCAGCCAAGGGGATTTCTTGTTCCCACTCATATCGGCTGGTACCTGCGGCGTTAGAAGGTCCTTTGATAGTAAGGTAACCTTTATTGTCGCGGATGCGGACTCTTACCGTCTTGCCTCGCGCACTACATATATAGCCTTGTTCGATACGGCTTTTTGCACGAGCCAAGCGGCGGTAAGAATCGTCAGTCACCAAAAATTTGCGTTCTATTTCTTGCGACATGGCTGAAGAAGTTTACATGACCGAAAAAGCGACAATCATCAGAATAGCCAGCAGCACCAGTACGATACACATATACTTGATAAGGCGATTGGCTTTTTCTTCTTCCCGGTTGCCATGTACCGGTTTTTTGTTACGTTTTGTTCCCATAGTGTTTTATGTTTTAGATTGGTTATGATTTTAATAAACCGGCAAGGTTCAGGTTTTTATGAAAACCTTGCCGACTTGTTAATTGATTCATGCCTCGCTGTCCGAGAATTCCATCAGATAGGCTTTGATAAAACCGTCTATTTTCCCATCCATTACCCCGTTGACATCCGAAGTCTGGTAATTGGTGCGATGGTCTTTCACACGACGGTCGTCGAATACATAGCTGCGTATCTGTGAGCCCCATTCAATCTTCTTCTTTCCAGCTTCTACCTTTGCCTGTTCTTCCATACGGTGTTGCAACTCTTTATCATACAAGATAGAACGCAACTGACGCATGGCGTTCTCCTTGTTTTTAGGCTGGTCGCGCGTTTCGGTGTTTTCAATCAGGATTTCTTCTTCCTCACCCGTATACGGATCTTTGTATTGGTAACGCAAGCGTACCCCCGATTCTACCTTGTTGACGTTCTGGCCACCGGCACCGCCACTCCGGAACGTATCCCAGGATAAACGGGCGGGTTCTACAGTCACTTCAATCGAATCATCTACCAATGGAGTGACAAATACAGAAGCAAAAGAAGTCATTCGCTTGCCTTGTGCATTGTAAGGCGAAACACGTACCAGACGATGTACTCCGTTTTCTCCTTTCAGGTAACCGTATGCATACGCCCCTTCAATATTCATTGTAACCGTCTTGATACCAGCCTCATCACCTTCCTGCAAGTTAGCGACCGACAACTTATAACCATGACTTTCTGTCCAGCGCATATACATACGCATTAACATGGATGCCCAATCTTGGCTTTCTGTACCTCCGGCACCCGAGTTAATTTTCAGTACACAGTCCATCTGGTCTGCTTCAGAACGGAGCATATTTTTCAGTTCCAATTCTTCCACCGCCTTAACCGCCTTGGCATAAGCCTCATCTACTTCGGCTTCTGTCACCAGTTCATCTTTATAAAAATCAAAAGCCAGTTCCAGTTCATCTGCCAAAGTTTTTACTTCATTATATCCGTCAATCCATGCCTGCAAAGCCTTTACTTTCTTCATCTGAGCCTCTGCCTTTTTCGCATCGTCCCAAAATCCAGGCACTTGTGTGCGAAGTTGTTCTTCCTCTACCTGCATTTTCTTGTTATCAATATCCAGATAACGGTTCAGTGCTTCTGTACGTTCTTTTATGTCTTTTAGTTGGTCTGTTGTTATCATATGTTTACTACTCCTTATTCAACTTGCAAAATTAGCCATTTTTACGTTAGTGTAAAAATTAGGAAACAAGAAAATCACTCTTCATACATTTTGTTGATTTCATTCGCATAATTTTTCATCAATACCGGACGTTTGATTTTCAGGGTATTGGTCAATTCACCTTTTTCCAAACTGAATGGTTCGGGCAATAAGGTGAACTTCTTGATTTGTTCGTAATGGGCAAATTCCTGCTGTAACGTATCGATACGCATCTGGAACAAGGCAATGATTTCGGGTTTCTTCAACAGGTCCGCACGGTCGGCATAAGCAATGTGATGGTCTTGGGCATACTTTTCCACCTGTTTGTATTCGGGCACAATCAGTGCAGAGACGAACTTGCGTTGGTCTGCTATGATAGACACCTGATCAATGTACCGGTCTACCACCAGTTTGGTTTCTATCGCCTGAGGGGCGATATATTTACCGTTTGATGTCTTGAACAAGTCCTTTATCCGATCGGTAAGGTATAAGAAACCATCTTTCATATAACCGGCATCCCCCGTATGAAACCATCCGTCTTCGCTGATTACCTTGCGAGTCAGGGCTTCTTTCTTGTAATATCCCTTTGTCACGGTCTCGCCTCGAAGCAATATCTCACCATCCTCGCCGAACTTCAGCTCAAGTCCGGGAATAAGCCGTCCCACGGAACCCGTGCGGAAGTCGTCCATCCATCCCAACGAAACAGTGGCCGTAGTTTCAGTCAACCCGTATCCTACTACCATGTTGACGCCTACTGAATGGACGAATTCTTCTATTTGCTTTGACACCGCTGCTCCGGCAGTGGGAAAGAAATTGCCCCGTTCGATACCGATGGTCTTTTTCAGTACACTGTAAATCGTCTTTTCGTAAAACTTGTATTTCAGATGTAACATCGGAGGAGGTGTCTTACCGTTCATCAGATAATCGATGTTGTGTTCGCGTCCTGTCTTAAGCGCATCCAGCATCAGGCTTTTCTTTAGCCCCGAAGCTTCGTTTATCTTTTCATGGACACCTGCATATACTTTTTCCCAAAAACGTGGCACACTGCACATTGCCGTAGGACGAATTTCCTTAATAGTCATCTGTATATCTTGCGGATAAAGGTTGATGCAGAGCATGCAACCCTTTGTCAGGCAGTAATACGACCACGCACGTTCGAACACGTGCGTAAAAGGTAGAAAATTCATCACCACATCCTGGTCGGTCAAGGTAAGCAATACCTTGTTATGCGCTTGGAAAGCTGCCTCATAACATGAATGATGCAACATCACTCCCTTCGATTCGCCCGTAGTACCTGAAGTGTAAAGAATGTTAGCAAGGTCAGTCGACACTGCAGCCCCCGTGCGCCGGTCTACTTCTGCCTGCAGTTCGTTTGCCTCACCCAACTGGAGGAAATCGTCATAATAAATAGAATGAGTATCTTCTGCTACCCGCATTACATCGGGACTGAAAATGATGATTCGCTTCAGAGTCTTGCAAAGCTGCTGCACCCGATAGGCCACATCATATTGATATTGTTCGCCCACAAACAAATAGCGGATGGAGGCATCTTCTACGATATAATGCACTTGCGATTCCGAGCTGGTGGCATACAGCGGAATAGTAACTATGCGGCTTTTGAATGCCCCGAAATCAGTATAGAGACATTCAGGCATGTTCTGAGAGAACACACCTACATTTTCCTGTACCTCAACACCTAAAGCCACCAAGGCACGAGCCACTTTCTTTACCTTTCCGGCAAACTGATTCCACGAAACCGGAATCCATACACCTTGTTTGTAGTCACGGTATTTCAGAGCTGCACGTACGCCGTATTTCCCGGCCTGCCGTTCAATCAGTGTAGACAAATAAGATTCACTCATTTAAATTTTATTTATTTTGTAATCGCTACCTGCAAAGATAGGGTTTAATTTGAATAAATGAAGTATCTTTGCTGGCAAAACAAAAGAATCTTATGTTATCGGATACTAATTATTACACTTCGGAAGCACTTACGCTACTGAATTCCCTCATCGGAATCCCTTCCATAAGTCGGGAAGAAGAAGCGGCTGCCGATTTCCTGCAAAATTACATCGAGGAAAGCGGCATCATGACCGGACGCTCGGGAAACAATATCTGGTGTATCAGCCCGATGTTCGACGTTAACCGTCCCACCATCCTGCTAAACTCACATATTGATACAGTCAGACCTGTAAACGGTTGGCGAAAACAACCTTTCACTGCAAAACTGGAAAACGGGAAGCTGTATGGGTTGGGAAGCAACGATGCCGGTGCCAGCGTGGTTTCACTCTTTCAGGCATATCGTTACCTGACTACCACCACTCAAAGCTATAACCTGATATTCCTTGCCTCATGCGAAGAAGAAGTGTCGGGTAAAGGAGGTATTGAAAGTGTACTACCGCAACTGCCTCCCATTGCACTGGGGATAGTGGGCGAACCTACCGACATGCAACCTGCTGTAGCAGAAAAGGGCCTGATGGTACTCGATGTTACGGCTCATGGTAAAGCCGGACATGCTGCACGCGAAGAAGGAGAAAATGCAATTTATAAGGTATTGGAGGATATCGAATGGTTCAGAGATTACCGTTTTTCCAAAGTATCTCCATTATTGGGACCAGTAAAAATGAGTGTCACTCAAATCAATGCTGGTACACAGCACAATGTCATTCCCGACCTATGTTCTTTCGTAGTGGATATCCGGAGTAACGAATGCTATTCGAACGAAGAATTGTTTAACGAAATCACCACTCATATCCATTGCGAAGCAAAAGCACGTTCGTTCCGTCTCAACTCTTCGCACATTGATACTGAACATCCGTTCGTGAAGCGTGCCGTCGAACTGGGAAAGATACCATTCGGTTCGCCTACACTTTCCGATCAGGCATTGATGCACTTTCCTTCCGTCAAGATAGGACCGGGCAAATCGTCACGTTCGCACACGGCAGACGAGTATGTAATGGTCAGTGAGATAGAAGAAGCCATTCATACCTATATCGCCATATTAGACGGATTGAAGATTTAAGTGATAAGTGATACTCCATTAAACTCAATAAAAAATGCATATAATGAAACCAAACATCTTCCTTTGTGGCTTCTTCCTGTTGTTGTCGATCTGCCTCGCTGCATGTGGGAGCAGTAAGAATAAAAATACCTCGGAAAAAGAGACAAACCAGGAAAATAACGTGCAAGTACCTGAATTTAATGCCGACAGTGCTTACCTGTACATTCAGAAACAAGTGGCATTCGGTCCACGTGTGCCGAATACTGAAGCCCACCGCAAGTGTGGCGGATACCTTTCACAACAACTGCGCGACTTCGGAGCTACGGTGTATAACCAGTTTGGCGATGTCATTTCATACGATGGAAAAGTACTGAAGATGCACAATATCATCGGTTCGTACAACCTTGACACCAAGAAGCGCGTCCTGCTGTGCGCCCACTGGGACAGCCGTCCTTATGCCGATGCCGGTCAGGAAGCACATTACCATACTCCCATCGATGGTGCCAACGATGGTGCCAGTGGTGTAGGTGTACTGCTGGAAATCGCCCGTCACTTACAACAACAGGCTCCAGCTATCGGCATCGACATCGTGTTCTTTGATGCGGAAGACTATGGTATCCCTGAATTTTATGAGGGCGATTACAAGCAAGACACATGGTGCCTGGGTTCTCAATATTGGGGACGTGTACCACATGTACCTGATTACAAGGCACGTTTCGGCATCCTTCTGGATATGGTGGGAGGCAAAGGCGCAACTTTCTATTACGAACAATATTCCAGTCAAACGGCAAATTCACCAATGAAGAAAATTTGGGATACAGCACACCGACTGGGGCATAAACAGTTCTTCATCAAAGAAAACGGCGGCAACGTGACAGACGACCACATATACGTGAACCGGCTCCGCCAAATCCCGTGTGTGGATATCATCGGTTATGACCCACACAGCGAAACAGGCTTCCACCCTACCTGGCACACAGTGGCAGACAACATGGACTGCATTGATAAGGCAACCTTGCAGGCTGTGGGAGAAACCGTAATGAATGTAATTTATAATGAGAAATAAAAAATAACTCAATATGAAAACAATCAACGAACTACAAGACGAGGTTATCGACGAGTTCAGCAACTTCGATGACTGGATGGACAAATATCAGTTGCTTATCGATCTGGGCAGCGAACAGCCCCCCCTTGACGAACAATATAAAACCGAACAAAACCTGATAGATGGTTGCCAAAGCCGCGTGTGGTTACAGGCAGACTTTATAGACGGGAAAATCATATTTCAGGCAGAAAGCGATGCTTTGATAGTGAAAGGCATTATCGCCTTGTTGATAAAGGTGGTTTCGGGGCATACACCTGATGAAATTCTGGATGCTGACCTTTATTTCATTGACCGGATTGGACTGAAAGAACACCTTTCGCCAACCCGCAGTAACGGGCTGCTTGCCATGGTAAAGCAAATGCGCATGTATGCTTTGGCTTTCAAGGCAAAACGAAGTTGAAAGAAAATAGAAATACGACTGTCCGTATGTAAATACAATTTGTTTGCGCAAATGAACACAGATATTTAGGACCTGTTTTGAATTTATCGTGCACACACGAAACGAACACATCAAGCCAAGAAAAACTTTTTGTAGGAAATTCAAAACAGTTGCTTATGCCTGTTCATACGGGCGGTCATATTTTTGAACACTTTATTAATACCCGTTCCTCATCCTTTAATGTAGTGGCAAACAGATATATTTCGCCACCCTCTTTCAATTTTAGTTTCTTCCGCAACTCTGTTACCGAAGCGGGGAAATTGCGCACTGTCAGATTTGCTTTCTCTACTCCCCCCAACAAGGTTTTCAACTCTTTTTTCCCGAACCCAGAAACGGCTTCTACTTGAAACTGACGACCTGGGAAATCCACTTGATGGTCGGAGGTATACAGATGGCTGTTGGGATGCAGTTTTTTCACACCGTAACGCAAAGCCAACAATCGGTAAGCACCTGCTTTCAGCAAAGTCACTCCTGGTTCATACAGATAAGTTTCCACCTTGTCAGCATACTCACACATCGCATTTCTCTCTTCGGAAAGCGTAAATACAAAAGGTGGTATCAACAAGTTATCAACAATCTGTTTACAATATATACACACCTCAGAACCAATACAATCCGACTTTTCAACAGACTTTTCTAACAGAATTATTAACTCTTTACACTCGTTATGAACAGCCACAATGTGAATTTGCGTGATGTGTTTCAACACCTGAAGAGCTTTAGCTATATCCAGCATAGGTGATAACTTAATCATTACCTTCCGCCCTTTTTCCACCAATACCGGTTCGAGTATCCCTATATCGGGTTCACAATCAGATATTGCTACAGTCTTGCTTCCATAACTGTCTCTTCGGGCAGGATCCAGAAACAGACAGTCTACAGGTGTCATTTGCGACAAATAAGATACACCATCCGCACAATGAACATGAATATGTCGCAGTCCTAATGCTGCAAAGTTATGAACAGCTAACTCACACAATGAATTCTGACGTTCTACATAATCTGCCTTCCGGAATCTTTGAGAAATGAACGAACAATCTACGCCTAACCCTCCCGTCAGGTCGGCAAATGTTTCTCCATTTATAAGCGATGCTTTATAGCGTGCCGTTAGTTCAGAAGAGCATTGTTCCATCGATAAATGGGAAGGATAACGCACTGATTCCACCTTTGCCCAAGAAGGAATTTTCCTTTCGGCAACCTGTCTGCCAGCAATCTGGACAGCAGCTTCAAGCATATCCACCTCGGGATATTTCTTCGCTTGAAGCGCCAAAGCACGCACATCATCTCCCCAATGTGCATGAATAAAAGCAAGTGTTTCGGAGGATAATCTTTTCATATGTACAAACTATCTGCTACAAAGATATATTTTTCTTTGTTTACCTATATTCAACAAAGGCAAAAATAAGGGTGTGCATTTCGGCACACCCGTTAAAAAATGAATACCTGCATTCAACTTCAATATGCCAGCCATAGCTGCCTTGCTTGTAAGATTATTAATCTTCACGCTGTAAGATTAATAATCTTACAAGGATGCAGCCATATTGCGAAAAGACCCTGTCTTACTTGTCAGCGTGACACTGTCAACAGGAATGACACCGGAAGTATGTATTCCATGAAAATGTACAATTGCATACCGTTCAAAGTATAAGTACATGTTTTTACTACACTTGTACAAGTAAACTGCTGATATTCATATCAAACTCATCAATACTCGTCCTCGTTGAAGAAGAAATCTTCTTTGCTAGGATAATCGGGCCAAATGTCTTCGATACTTTCGTAGATTTCGCCTTCATCTTCCATTTCCTGTAAATTTTCAATCACTTCCATAGGAGCACCCGAACGCATTGCGTAATCAATCAGCTCATCTTTTGTAGCAGGCCATGGTGCATCTTCCAATTTTGAGGCCAATTCCAATGTCCAATACATAGTATTTCAGTTTATAAAGTTTTACATTCACATTATCGGGGCACAAAAGTATAACAATTTATGTCATTTGCAACTCTTATCCCAATAAATTTCATCATGGTGTGTTAATTGATTTAACTTTCGTGATAGAACAAACAAATAATCCGATAAACGATTGACAAACTGTTTCACATTTCTGGCTATCTCAAAACCTGTTTCTGCTTCTTCCAGCGCCAAAATACAACGTTCTGCACGACGACATACCGTACGGCATACATGACAGGCAGAAGCTGTATACGAACCGCCAGGCAAGATAAACCCACGAAGCGGAGGCAGAGAAGCATCTAAGGTATCAATAGCTTCTTCCAGCCGGGTAATGTTTTCATCCGTAATCTGAGATACAGGCGACAAATCAGTCTTCGAAGTCTCTGTCGCCAAATAAGCTCCCAAAACGAAAAGTTTATGTTGCACGAATTGCAACAAAGATTTGTCTGTACCTTCTTCCATCTGCGAGACCAGACACCCTATCTGCGCATTGAGCTCATCAACAGTGCCGTATGCTTCAAGTCGAATATGCGTTTTCGGAACTCGTACACCTCCTATCAACGAAGTCGTTCCATCATCGCCTGTACGCGTATAGACCATACTTTTCTTCATAGCATCTCTGTTGTATTAAGTTAAAGAAAATTGACAATACGATGTTCTTTCACCCGTTTCTTATCAAAGAAAACCAAACCGATGTCATACAAATCGAATGTGACTCCCGTACGGGTATCTGCAATCGTCTGCTTCCACCATCGTTTTTTCTCACGAGTAGCATACGGTGCGCCTACAATGATGCACGTACGGTCGGTAACCATAGGCAGCAACCGCTCAAATGCTTCTTTATAATAAGGTGTATGTCCGATGTGTATCAGGTCAGCAAACGGTCTGCCTGTCAATGCCTCGTCAAGCAAGCGGAGTACATTTCCTGTCCGGTAATCCACTAACGGATACGCAGAAAGGACATGTTTTATTCTTGCCTTGTCTTGTCTTTCCTCATCAATCGTAAAGAGAGGGACATGCTTTGCCTCTGCCATATAGCGAGTATCCAGTCCGCACCCTGTCCCTATTTCTAGCATTGATGCCGGCTGCAGATAATTGACCAACCGGAACAGCAACCGGTCGGTTTTTTCACGATAATGGAACAGTTGGTCTTTCTCATCCTCCCGGCTATAGTGCAAAAGCTGAAAAGCATAATAAGGCATCTTTTCATAAATGACCGATGTAATCAGAAAAAAATCGGAAGGTGAATGTACACCATACCCGCACCGGTGCCGGAACCGGCAACACCAATTCCATATCCGCAAGCATAGGTCGGACATCTTCATAACGTATCACGCATTATAAAGACAAGGGGCATAAAGGCACCGAAAGTCCATTACCTCTGTGTCTCCATGCCCCTGTGCCGTTCATTTGTCAACACGGACTTATTCGCGTGCGCCCAGTTTGTCATTCAGATAAAGAACACCGGCATAGTCGTTACATTTTTTCAATTTGTCGACAATACCCTGTGCGGTAGCTTCTTCTTCCACTTGTTCGCGGACATAGCCCCACAAGAAATCCTGAGAAGCTTTGTCTTTTTCTGCCGAAGCTACATTTACCAGATTGTCAATCAACTCAGATACGTGACATTCGTGGTTGTACACATGTTCGAATACTTCCAATACGCTACCCCAGCCTTGCGGAACGACATCGATTTTGTCTACTTTGGCAGCACCGCCGCGTTTTGCGATATAGTCTGCCAAATCGTATGCATGTTGCAACTCTTCTTGCGATTGTTTACGCATCCAGTTGGCAAAGCCATCGAAACCTTCTTTCTGCAAATAGAAAGACATAGAAAGATACAGGTTAGAAGACCACATTTCTGCTGTGATCTGTTCGTTCATCGCGTTTTGTAATTTTTCTGAAATCATAGTCGTATTATTTTTAAATTATTAAATGCAAGAGATAAATACATTATGAGTTTCTACAAAAGAAATGCCAGAACCCACATCGTGCCAAATTGTCATTTCGGATGAAAAGGCTGGAGCATCTGCTTCTTCCCCCAAAAATAGGGAGAAACTCCCACACGATCAATACACCAAGCTATACCAAATGAGCCTGTCACCGTTAATATCATCGCCACGAAAAGAAAACAAAAACCGGTTTCGTCGAACATAAACAATGGTACCAATCCTTTCGAAAGCATAGTAAACACAGGAGAGAAGACCAACAATACCAGCGTATGCCTCCCTACATAGTCGGAAACACGCCTGATACCAGCAGGTATAACCGTATAGAGGCTCAAGAGTACACTCGCCACAAGGTACACAATGGCAACACCCCCCAAAGTGAAACGATTCAGATTCGCCATATCAGCACTCAGCCACACCAAAGGGACCAATGCCCATACAGAAGGACAGAAAAAAGATGTAAATGTCATGCCCGAACGGCGCAAAGCAACTCCAGCCAGGAAATACAAGGCATTGGGTAATGACACAAGTTGACAGGCATCTGCCAGAACGGCATATCCCGTACCTAATACGACCAAACGAGACACAAGCCTCATCTTCTCTGCCCAATGAAATACACCATAATATATTAGCCCGCACAACAGGTAGGTATGCAGATACCAATAGGGTCCCATCGGATGAAGGAATAATTTCTCCAGCATCAGTCCTACACTCAGGCAATCCACCTTATCACGGACAGGAAGCACCGCCGACATCGCCACATATCCCGTTTCCATCACCATGTAAGGGACAAATATCCATGCCATCGCCCTTAGGAATTCACTTGGCCGTTTCTCAATTTGCATCAGGTACCCCGACAAAATCAAGAATACCGGCATGTGAAACGTGTATACCCATTGCTTCGCCAACGGATATTTTTCACTGAAGAACACCAGGTGGAAGGCTATCATCAGCAAGATGCAGACACACTTCAGGTAATCGATTTCTCCGATACGTTTTCCGTTCATGATATTTGAGACTTTTTTATTTGAAAGACCAAAAATACGGAAATAAATCATACGATGTAAAAAAAGTACCCACTAAAACGCACCTATATGCATAGGTCTACGCACATAAGTGCGCAAGAACATGCAAGTATCTCCACCAGTCGATGGTATCGTATGTAAAGGCGGCATTCATAAAAAGAAATGCCACACTGTTTTCTGATGAAAGTCTATTAAGAAAACAGTGTGGCAAAACAAAAGACAGGTCAATCAACAGAAGAAAAGCTATTGTTAAAAGCCATGATGGGCCAGCTTGCTCTGATTCATGTCAAAATCAAAACTCATCCCTTTAAAACCGGGAAGTGATGTCTGACCTTCGCTTTCGCCCAACAAGATTTCTGCAGCATGAAAATCGAACTTCATATTGCCGGATTCTACAGCATAAGCAGCAGTATTGCCAGCCTCAACTTTTACTTCTACCAGCAAAGGCTGAGCTTCTTCTTCGGTAGATGAAGGAAGGGTCACGGATAATTTCAAGGATTCGGGATGCATGACAAATACCACACTATCCTTATTGGCAGTCAGTGTCGGTTCGTACCCGATTTTATAATTGACATCACCTACTGCTTCTACAATTTGGTCTGCCAATGCTTCATCTCCGACAACCGAAAGTACAATGTCTTTAATGGGGAAATTGGTAAAACTAATGGTATCATCGGCCACACTGGCAGAAACATCGGTTCCGGCAGGAGTCTCTTCACCTTCTCCGGTATCTTCTCCTTCCAGCGGATTGACACTGCTCATTACCACTTTACCCGTATAATCGCCGAACATGGCATCTGTTGTCACTTCATCGGGTACCTGTGGAGTGTTTTCATCATCGCTGCAAGCCGAGAAGCTTATAGCACAACATCCCATTAATAACATTGAAACAAAAACTCGTACAGGTTTAATTACTTTTTTCATTTTTCTACGGTTTAAAAATTAATTAATACAGTTTATCTACGACTTCCTTGCAATCGTTTCGCGCAGTAAATGCAAAAGCGCCTTAAATCTTGCACGGCTCAATTGTTAAACAATGTTTCATTGCTGGAAGTCAAATCATTAGACTCCCCTTTTCACAAAGAAAACTCATTTTGCAAATTGAGTTTCCATCCCAACCCTAGAAGCAATATGTCTCATAACAAACAATAATTGGATTCAGGTTTATTAACATATCCATGCGCAGTATTTCCCGTCCGATTGCTTTATCCTGAAAACAAGAGTTACCATTGATATACAATTATGGATGAGCATACACGTAAAAGAATTATAGCCTTTACTTCACAATCGGTCAAACAATATGGTATCCGCGCTGTACGTATGGACATCATAGCCCGGCACACAAACGTGTCCAAACGTACCATATATCAAGTATTTGCAACCAAAGACAATTTGATAAACACTTGCCTGGAAGCCTATTCAGGTCGTATGCAAAACCGGTTTCAGCTCATAGCATACAATAATCCCGATCCGTTGGCATGCCTTTGGGAAACATGCAAGGCATACATAGAGAACCTGTATAAAGGGGAATGCATTTTCTGGTTGGATATCTATCGGCATTATCAAGGGATATACCTTGCTATTAACCAAATATGGTGGGACGAACTGAAAAAAAGTATTGCAGCATGCCAGTCAACCCACCGCATCCAGGCAAGCTTGGATACGGATATTTTTCTCCGTTCATTTACGGAATTGCTATACAATGCACGACTCGCGGAATGTGCTCCGGAAATGCTTCACTATGCAGCTTCCCTTATGCTAAAAGGAATCATAGTTCCACAAGCCGTAAGCAAGCTCAATCAATCCAAGAGTATTGTTTTCTGATAAAGAATTGAGAAATTCTATGTTTGAAATGTCAGGCATGTGGCTCTTAGCATTGCAGACGATGATATACACCTACGCTTTTTCTCATCATCCATTTCTTAATTTTGTAAATTTCTACAGAATCCTTTTGGTTTACAAAATACACTTTTAGTACGCCCAATAAAAAGAAAAACCCCTGATAATCTTTCGACTATCAGGGATTTGATGTACCCAGACCCGGGGTCGAACCGGGATGGATTTTACTCCACTGGTGTTTGAGACCAGCGCGTCTACCGATTCCGCCATCTGGGCATTCCGTTGAATTGCGGTGCAAAGATAGACAAATCTTTTGAAATTACAAAGGATATGAATAAAAAAGTGAAAAAAAATTTGTCTAACACTATTTAGAAGCGTATCGAGTGGTTTATTCAAAATAATCTGCTATCTTAGCATAAACTTTTAAAGCCATCCTGATTATCATGAACAACAACTACTATTGTATCATTATGGCCGGAGGAATGGGAAGACGGTTTTGGCCGTACAGCAGGAAAAATCTGCCCAAACAATTCTTGGATTTCTTCGGAACAGGCCAAACTTTATTGCAACAGACATTCGACCGTTACAAACAAATCATTCCACCGACAAACATTTACATTACAACACACAAAGATTACAAGCAGCTGGTGTGCGAATTACTTCCGGAGCTTCCAGAAGAACAGTTGATTGTAGAAGAAGAAAGGCGCAACACAGCCCCTTCCATTGCATACGCTTCGCACATCATCCAGCAAGTTAACCCGAACGCGACTATCGTGGTAGCACCTTCGGACCATCTTATTCTGAAGTTTGAAGAATTTAAAGAAGCCATCTTGAAAGGATTGGACTTTGCATCGAAGAACGATATTCTGGTAACATTGGGCATCAAACCCAATCGTCCGGATACAGGATACGGTTATATCCAGATAGATGAAGAGAAAGAAGGAGATTTCTATAAAGTAAAGACTTTCATCGAAAAACCTGCACGGGAGTTTGCCGAAATATTCATCCAAAGTGACGAGTTTTATTGGAACTCCGGCATTTTCGTATGGCACGTCAATACGATTCTGAAAGCTTTCCATGAAATCATGGCAGAAATATGTCCGCGCGTTGAATGTGACAAACCAGACTTTACCTCCTGCCCCAACATTTCCATTGATTACAGCATTATGGAAAAAGCCAACAACGTATACGTACAACTATGTGACTTCGGCTGGGCAGATTTAGGTACATGGGAATCTTTGTATGATGCATCTCCCAAAGACACCCACCAGAATGTCATCATTCATAGTAACACCTTATTATATAATTGCAAGGACAACATTATTTCCATACCAGAAGGGCAATTGGCCGTTATTCAAGGTCTGGAAGGTTATTTGGTTGCCGCAAGCGACAATGCATTGCTCATTTGCAAGAAAGATGACCAAGATGCCATGCGCAAATTTATCAACGATGTAGAAATGAAATTCGGGGAGAAATACTCCTGAATTCCACTCACCACAGATTACACAGACTATAAAAAGGAATTATCCTACCATGTGTGTGTAATCTGTGATGGGCAAAAAAGCATCAATACTCGAAAGTAATGCCAATAGTGGGAAGCAAGGTTCCACTTTCCTGTTTGATGGACTTCATCACATAACGCTGTTCGGCCAGTGAAGCAGAAGGATTTTCTATTTCCCCGATGCTCATCAAGACATCGGGCTGGCGCAGCTTACTTGCCGTTATATTCTGAATATCAAGATAAATGCCAAACATACATTTCTTCCAATAAAACATCTTGTCGACCCGAACATCCAATTGGCCAAAAGCAGGAAGACGCCCTGTATTATACCGGCTGTAATCATAATACGCCTTGCCTTGTGCATTCCAAGCCGTTACTAACGATGATTTCTCCACATCATAAGGTGTATAAGGCGACCCTCCTATACAACATACTTTCATACCCACGCTCCATTGTTTAGGGAAATTATATGTCCCGCTCACATTGAATATAAACCGATTATCCCATGCTGAAGGCACATAAGTATCTTGATTGTTTTTACGGAACTCACTTTTAAATACAGTGAGCGAAGAAGACAAGTTCAAACGCTGGACAAGCAACCATTTAAACATCACCTCTACACCATACGAACGTCCTTCAGCATCTGAAACAAGAGCCTCATTTCCAATAACCCCGTAATCATTTCCCTTACACGACAAAGGGATACCATCGGCTACAGACAATGGCATGTCCTTATACAATTTATAAAATCCTTCTGCCGACACTTCCACCGTCTCATTCGGATGCCAAGTCAGTCCGGCACTGGTCTGCGATACCGAAGTATAATTCAAATGACGATTTGCATATCGTCCATACTCATCCTTGAAGCCCAATGCTGTATATTGCGGGAGTTGGTAATACAGTCCCGTATGCCCGCTTAAAAACAAGCCCTCTGCCAGTCTCCATGATACAGACAAGCGTGGAGACAGCTGCCGGTCCAGTTTCTTCATCTTATCACTATAATTATTGGCATCGGCACGCACACCCAACGAAGCCGTAAAACGCTCGTCGGGAGCCGTATAGTCCATAGAAGCATATACTCCCCAACGGAATATCCCCAAATCGGTACGATAATCGTACAAATGTGCAGCATCGGTAAAAACCTGTTGATAGGTCGTATTAGTATATTGCAAATAACTCAGCTCTACTCCGGCGTTCAGCTTCCACACATTCCATCGTGACGTGTTTTCCAACCGGAACCGGGTTTCCTGCTCTACCGAGCGCAAACGTAACATCAGATTATCTTCACTGCTCTCATCATTGTCCCGGTATTTTAAATTCCGGTTGTTCAGGTAGCTATGGCTCAAAGTCACCGACTGAACGTGGGAACCGGCATAATGCCGATACACCCCTCCTACGGTATAAGTCTCCTGCTCTATCTTAGGCAAATAGCTCAAGAGATATTCGGCATCCTCCCCATTGATGTCCAAGTTCAACCTCATCCGGTCTATACCGCCCAAGCCTAAGACTGTAAGTTCGTTATGAGCATCGAACCGGGTTTTCAACTTGAAAGAAGCATCTGTATATGCCGGAAGAAAAGGTAAGCCCAATAGTTTGAACAACATCTGTAAATACGACTGGCGCACCGACACTACATACGAAGTCTTGTCGCCCCAATGCCCGTTAGAAGTCAGTGAAACTTCCGAAGCTCCCAACGTTGCCTTTACAGAATTATGCTCCATATCCCCATCACGCAAACGAAAATCAAGCACCGAACTCAAGGCATTTCCCCGATTTGCCGGAAAAGCGCCACTATAAAACTTTACATTCCGTATCAGATCCGCATCAATCAAACCCACAGGGCCACCCGATGCCCCTTGCGTACTGAAATGATTGATATTGGGTATTTCTATCCCATCCAAAAAGAAACGGTTTTCCGAAGGACCTCCTCCACGTACAATCAAGTCATTACGGTACCCAACAGGCGAAAACGCTACTCCCGGATAATTCTGTACCACACGTGATATGTCACGGTTGGCGCCAGGAGCCTTTTCTATTTCCTGCATACCGATTACCCGCAAGCTGACCGGACTCTCAGCCTCCCGTTGAAAAGGGGAAGCCGTAACGGTCACCTCGGAAAGCTGTGCACCTTCTTTTTCCATCTCGATCCAGATATGAGGTGTACGATGATTTACCCGATATTCAGCTGTTACGATTGTCTTATACCCTAACATGGAAGCCTGAAGGGAATAAATACCCGGCGGCACTTCTCCGATAATAAAATGTCCGTCGGCATCGGTTGCTGCACCGACACCCACACCCATAACCAGCACATTGACAAACTCCAACGGCTCACGTGTATCCCGGTCTATTACAGTTCCTTCAATCCTATACCTTGGCGATTGTGCGAAAATCATGCACCCAAGTGCTGCCAACAGGATACTGATATAAATCCTTTTTATCATAAAAGAAAAAATCTATCAACACAAAAAAGCCATCCTTCAGGGGATGGCTTTTTATGCTATATTATATAAGTAGGAGGGGGATTTTATCAAGCATTGCCTTCCCAGGCTTCATGTATAGCAGCGGCTATCTTCTTAAATTCCTCATCGCTCAGCTGCAACTTCGGATTAGAGAACAACATGTCTTTTTCACTTTGCATCGGAATCAGATGAATATGTGCATGAGGTACTTCCAACCCCAATACAGCTTCGCCGACCTTACGGCAAGGAAAGACTTTCTGGATGGCCAATGCCACATGCTTGGCAAATACATGCATCGCCGCCAGTTCTTCGTCTTCCAAATCAAAGATGTAATCTACTTCCCGTTTCGGGACAACCAATGTATGTCCCTTTACCATCGGGTTAATGTCGAGGAAAGCATAAAAGCGGTCATCTTCTGCCACTTTATAGCTGGGGATTTCTCCCGCAATGATTTTACTGAATATTGTTGCCATACCTTTATATATAATAAAAGTAAGGCAAACCTGCGCGCTTACGCAAGCCTGCCTTACCGTTAAAATGAAATTCCTGTTACTTCCAGACTGATTTTCCCCTGTGGAATGGTTATTTCAGCCACATCACCCACTTTCTTGCCCAGCAAGCCTTGTGCAATCGGCGTATTGACCGAAATCTTCCCCTGCTTCAGGTTGGCTTCTGTTTCCGACACGATAGTGTATGCCATTTTCATACCTGTCTTGACATTCTTCAGTTCCACACGGCTCAGAATCTGCACAGTATCCGCCTTCAGTTTCGATGTGTCAATGATTTTAGCATCGCCGATAGTAGCCTTCAACTGATTGATTTTCATTTCCAGCATAGCCTGAGCCTCTTTTGCTGCATCATATTCAGCATTTTCCGACAAGTCTCCTTTATCACGTGCCTCGGCAATAGCCGCCACCACTTTAGGGCGTTCCACTGCTTCCAGATGTTTCAATTCGGCCACCAGTTTCTGATAACCTTCTTCTGACATATAAGCCATAATGTTTTCCTCCTTTAATTTTTCGTTTATATTCTTACTTATAAAACAAAAAAGAATTCCGATACATAATTACGTATCGGAACCCTTCCTATGTTGATTTGCGACAAAGGTAAATCTTTTTATAATACCAGTCAAGTGTTGGAGCACTGTATTTTCACATGCTTTGCAACATGTTATAATAATTTCTTAATCTCCGCGTCCAAATCAGTATCAGCTCCTATCCTCAAACTCAACTCGTTGCTCCGGTTGACCAGGAAACTTGCCGGCAACTGGGATACTCCATACAGACGAAGAAACGTTGAATACGGACCTTGAGGGTCACGCACGCAAATCCATGGCAAATTATCTGCTGCTGTTTTCCAGAAATGCTCATCAGTATCCAGCGAAATCTGATAAATCTCCAGCCCTTGCTCCTTATACTTATTATATACTTCGCGCAACAATAAATTACGTGCACCCGACTCGGATGCTCCATACACCGTGAAGTCGATTAGCACCACTTTGCCTTTCAGGTCGGTCAAGTGATGCAGGTTCCCATTCTCATCACGCAAGGGAATGTCAATAATCGAGGTTTCCTCCACCTTGTCCATCGGAATCTCCAAGGGTTTCACTTGCGGCGCACGTGTATTCTTCATCCCTTTTATTACCATGTTATACAGGTTGCGCGAACGGTCGGCATGAGGATACATATTGTTCATGCTCGTAGCTACCGCCGCAAAGCATTTTACATCCTCCTTACTGGTAAGCGGATCGAAAATCATATACCCGTTCAATTCCTGGAACAAAGCGAAATAAGCGTATGACTTGTTAGGGCCGGCAAAAATATACTTGTGCTTCACCGTATCCTTATAGGCCGTCACAATCTTCTGTATACTGTCCTGGGCTATGCCGATGGGCAGTCCCGACCGCGCCACGCGGTTGACACGCTCCTGCAAGCCAGCCTGAAGCAATACCAGCTCCTTTATCTTGGTATTGTTTTCCGAACCTTCTATCTCATATCCTGTAGCAAAATTGCCCAAACCGGCATGCACTTTCACCGCTTCGGTAGAATCAACGGCAAAATTAATCACCTTGTTATCAATGCGCAAACGATAGTAATCAGGAGCATCCGGACGAGCAACGGAGAAGCTGAACCCTCCTTCTTCATCCAGTTTGATAGAATCAAGCGGAACGATGCGTTCCAGTCCGGTCTGTTCCAAATACAACATTTTGTCGGCCGCGTCGGTTATTTCACCTTCAACGGTAAAAGCAGGCTCGTTGTTGCAGGCGGTAATGCCTGCCAACAACAGAGCTGCGGCGATATAAGCATTTCTTTTCATTCTAAAAACCTGTTTTACTTCGGAGTGCAAAGATACGGCTTTTCATGGTTTCACAAAGCTTTTCGAAAAAGTTCTTGTACGAAAAAAAGAACTTTAACGCACGAAAGGCTTAAAAGCCTGCTTCCTGATGCTTTACAGTGCCGGAGAGGGGCAACCGCTTGCGGCGGCACGCGCAACCGCCTGCATCGGGCTGAGCATGTATATCCGGAGGGAAAAGCATAAAATAGCATAAAAACGGGCGAAGTGTAAAAGTTTTGCCTCATCTTCACCCGATTACTGCAAGATTATTCGTATCTTTGCGCGATTTATAGTCGAAAATTATATTAAAACATTATTTATGATCAATCCTATTGTTAAGACGATCGAGCTTCCTGATGGCAGAACCATCACGCTCGAAACGGGAAAGCTGGCAAAACAGGCAGATGGTGCTGTTACGCTGCGCATGGGTAACACCGTGTTGTTGGCTACTGTTTGTGCAGCAAAAGATGCAGTTCCCGGTACAGATTTCATGCCGCTTCAGGTAGAGTACAAAGAAAAATATTCTGCGTTCGGACGTTTTCCTGGCGGTTTCACTAAACGCGAAGGCAAGGCATCAGACTATGAAATCCTTACCTGCCGCCTTGTAGACCGCGCCTTGCGTCCGTTGTTCCCCGACAACTTCCATGCCGAAGTTTACGTGAACATCATTCTGTTCTCTGCCGACGGCGTCGATATGCCTGATGCATTGGCTGGACTTGCCGCATCGGCTGCGCTTGCCGTATCGGATATCCCGTTCGGCGGACCAATCTCGGAAGTACGTGTAGCACGTATCAACGGCAAGTTCGTTATCGACCCGACTTTCGAGCAACTGGAGCAGGCAGATATGGACCTGATGGTAGCCGCTACGTACGAGAACATCATGATGGTGGAAGGTGAAATGAACGAAGTAAGCGAACAAGACTTGCTGGAAGCCCTGAAAGCCGCACACGAAGCCATCAAAGTACATTGCAAGGCACAGATGGAACTGATGGAAGAAGTCGGTTCTACCGTAAAACGCGAATATTGCCACGAAGAAAACGACGAAGACCTGCGCAAGGCGGTTCACGAAGCTTGTTACGCCAAGGCATACGCCATCGCCGAATCGGGCAACAAAAACAAACATGAACGCGAGGCAGCCTTTACAGCAATCTGCGATGAATTCAAGGCCCAGTTCAGCGAAGAGGAACTGGAAGAAAAGGGTCCGATGATTGACCGCTATTATCACGATGTGGAAAAAGAAGCGATGCGCCGTTGCATCCTCGATGAAGGCAAACGTCTGGACGGACGTAAGACGACCGACATCCGCCCCATCTGGTGCGAAGTAAGCCCACTTCCCTACCCACATGGCTCATCTATCTTTACACGCGGAGAAACCCAGTCACTCAGTACTGTCACATTGGGTACAAAAGCTGACGAGAAAATCGTCGATGATGTACTCGACCAGCACAAAGAACGCTTCCTGCTACACTATAACTTCCCGCCTTTCTCTACAGGCGAAGCCAAAGCACAACGCGGTGTAGGCCGTCGTGAAATCGGACACGGACACTTGGCATGGCGTGCACTGAAAGGGCAGATTCCTGCCGACTATCCTTATTGTGTCCGCGTAGTTTCCGACATCCTCGAATCAAACGGTTCTTCTTCTATGGCTACAGTATGTGCCGGAACACTTGCCCTGATGGATGCAGGTGTACCTATCAAGAATCCGGTATCAGGTATTGCAATGGGATTGATCAAGAACGCCGGAGAAGACAAATACGCCATCCTGTCAGACATCTTAGGAGATGAAGACCATCTGGGTGACATGGACTTCAAGGTAACCGGTACGAAAAACGGTATCACTGCTACCCAAATGGATATCAAGTGCGACGGACTGACCTACGACATTTTGGAAAAAGCATTGTTGCAAGCTAAAGAGGGCCGCGAATACATCTTAGGCAAACTGACCGAATGCATTGCCGAACCTCGTCCGGAACTGAAACCGAACGCACCGCGCATCGAAACCATGACGATTCCGAAAGAATTCATCGGAGCGGTAATCGGCCCGGGTGGAAAGATCATCCAAGGCATGCAGGAAGAGACAGGTGCTACTATCAGCATCGAAGAAACAGATGGCGTAGGACGCATCGAAATTGCCGGCTTGAACAAGAAATCCATCGATGATGCCGTACGCATGATTAAGAGCATCGTTGCCATCCCCGAAATAGGTGAGGTATACACAGGAAAGGTACGTTCCATCATGCCTTATGGAGCATTTGTCGAATTCCTTCCGGGAAAAGACGGTTTGCTGCACATCTCGGAAATCAGCTGGAAACGTTTGGAAACCATCGAAGAATCCGGACTGAAAGAAGGTGATGAAATTGAAGTAAAACTGCTGGATATCGACCCGAAAACCGGCAAGTTCAAATTGTCACACAAGGTATTGATGCCAAAACCAGAAGGAATGGCCGAAGAAAAGCCCAATCATCCGAAACGAGAGCACAAACCCCAGCCTCGTAAAGAAAAATAAGTGAATACATTTTTTTCATAATAATGATAATCTCCCTCTTTCTTGGGCTTTTCCCTTGAGAGAGGGAGATTTTTCATAAAAGCATCCAGATACCCAATTTCTTACCACGCGTTCAAATGTATCCGCTCTTCTGTATCGATGTTTTTTGCTTGGGCAAGGCATCGGCAAACATCGCCATTTTGTCTTTATCGCCCGATTCGTCCACCTCTGCAACCAGCTTCTTGAATGCTGCCATGTTCTTTGCCAACGGAGCAATGACCTTGGCTATATTCTCCTGTCCACGCACCACGACAAACTCGAATTGCCGTAAATGGTCGTTGGCCGGTGCCTTGAACGCCGCACTAATAATTCGCTTTAAAGCCTCATCACTTACTTCACGGCCGGAAAAGTCGCGGATGATAGCCCCATCCGCTGTAAGATTATTAATCTTCAGGCTGCAAGATTATTAATCTTACAAGCGGAAGATTATTAATCTTACACCAGACGAAGATAATAACACATACAGTTTAGTAATGCACGGCGAACGGAACGGGTACAGCATACAGGAACGATGACATCAGCTAAATGCACAAATCCATACCGCTCCATAGTATATCTTAATTTCATCCGATAAATACAATCCATAAAAGCTACTTACAAACAGTATACAACAATGATGCAAAATCAAATGTTCCTAAGCGAATTGAGGGCTTTCCCGTTGTCATTCTATGCGACGTAACCATGTCCCCATATAGGTGGAACGGACAAGTAAAGACATTCCAAGATAAAATAAACCTCTGCCAGACAGACTCTCACGAGCAGCTCCGGCAGAGGTTTTACTGAAAAGCACAATTATTATTATTCAAACTCAATTGGCTGCATTTCCGTGCATATTAGGATTCGTAGTCAATTCTGTTGACGGAATAGGAAGATACAGATTCCGTTCATAATTAAACGTTGCCGTACCTGTCAAACTTGTCTGTTCCACTTGGGCTGCATTCTTATTAATCAAATTGTCCAACATCCTTTCACGATCCGGATCATTTGGGTTATTATACCAACGCATCAAATTAAAGAAACGCCAGCCTTCCCAGTACAACTCAACCGAATATTCATGTTTCAGTGCACGACGAACTGTGTTTATTTCCATACCTTCACAAATGACAGAACCATTATTACCTACAACCCTTCCTACAACAGGATGATTAGCAATCAATTCGTCAACTGTAGGCAATTTCCCTCCTTCCAAATAAGACATACCGGCATCAGCTTCGGTCGTATTAAGTGCAACCGTGTTATTATTCGCACGATTGCGAACCAGTTGGATATAATTTTTTGCTGTTGCTTCATCACCTGTTTCCAGACAACATTCAGCGTACATCAACAAGATATCCGCATAACGAATCAGTCGGTCATTGATACCACTTTGTTCTACAGAACGAACTTTGTCCAAACTATATTTACGGCATCCAAACCACTTACCACGCCAAGCATCAAAGGTTCCACCAGAGAACAGTTCTTCATAAGGAAGCCACTTTCCTGACTTGCCTAAAAATTTACATCCATCAGGAATATACATACCCAAATAAGCACGCGGGTCAATAATTTTGCCTTCAGAATCCCGTTCAAACTCATTATACAAGGCAAGAGATGGCATTCCGTTCCACCAGCGTCCACATTCGGTAGAGTTGGGGGCAGACAATTCAAGTTCGCGGATTGTATTTTGCCCTGTCACGACCCAGCTGTTAAGGTCGCCTGGAGCTGCAGGATTAAAACCTTGTGTTTCGGTACTTTGACAAAACTGCACTTCAAACATCGATTCCTTATTATTTTCATTATCCTCAGTGGCATTATCACGATAATTATCCATCAATCCATACGCACCAGAATTGATGATTTGTTCCAAAACAGCTTTTGCCGAAGTCCAATCGGCATCACCAGCCTTCGCCGTTCCGTCAAGGATAGGACGTCCCATATAACATTTTGCCAAGAATGCCAAGGCGGATCCTTTCGTAGCACGTCCTTCATCATTTGTCCCCTCATAATTCCAAGCTGTCAACAATTCAGAAGCATCCTGAAAATCCTTGACCATACGCTGATAAATCTGTCCTGATTCAGCTGGAGGCAATGAATAATCAGCACCACCAGTAGTTACATAATCACGGTCTGGGATTTGATCTCCAAAGAAATAAACCAAATAAAAACGGCTTAACCCACGAAGGAAAATAGCTTCGCCACGCAGACGGTCATACAAATTCTTATCCTCCGTATTATTCAAATCGAATGCACCATCTTGATTTGCAGCCAATTTCTCCAAAGCAAGATTAGCAGCATACTGCAATGTATACATATCTTGGAAAGTCGTTGAAAGGCTTCCCAAATCAGCATTCACCGTGTATTGGGACAATCGTGCAGTTTCCGGTTCACCGGCAGCCGCACCACTTGTAAAAGCATATTCATCGCTCCGTGCATTCAACATAAACGGCATCCATCGTGCCCAGCCTCCAGCACGCTGCAACATGTTATACGCACCATTGACAGCATATGTCAGATGTTCCTTCGTATTATAATAATTCAATTCGCTATCTGCCGAAGGATTAGTAAACTCCATTTCCGGTTCACAAGAACTTAAAGTAAACAAAACACTTCCCAGACACGCTCCTATATAAATTTTCAAACGTTTCATAATTTTGCTATTTAATTGTTATGTGTTAGAATGTCAACTGGATACCAGCAAAAAATTCACGAGTCGCCCAATATGTATCTCCTGAATAATAGTAAGCACCATCCACACCACGATTCAAAGTTGAACCTCCATTCGGAACTTGCGGATCAAACATAGAATAACCTGTAATGGTAAACGGATTCTTGACACCCATATAAAGCCGTAACGATTCGATATGAATCTTTGAAAGCAAATTCTTATCAAAGGTATATCCCAACGTAATGCGGTTGCAACGGAAATAAGAACCATTTTCAATAAAATAATCAGATGCTTTTGTATGATTTCCGTTAGGATCGTTCAATACAGCACGTGCCACATCTGTATTAGTATTGGCAGGTAACGTGATGGTTTCACCTCCAGCTGTGGTAAATGTAACGTCATGAGCTCGGAAACGATCACCCATATCAAGCATTTGATTCTTAGCAGCATAACCACCCATTAATTCTGTTTTCCAGTTATTATAAATTTGGTTACCGAAATCTCCTTGCCACAACATAGAAAAATCAAAACCTTTATATTCTGCCGTAATATTCAAACCAAATGAACAATCAGGCAATGAAGAACCTATAAAGGTCTTGTCATCATCCGAAATCACTCCGTCTCCATTCAAGTCCACATACTTTATATCACCGGCACTAGCTGACTCTTGCAGGCGTACGCCTTTGTCATTGACATAATTGGCGGCTTCTTCATCAGTTCTGAACAATCCATCTGTCTTATAGCCCCAAAATTGTGCTACAGGTCTCCCCGCTACGGTCATAGTCACATTTCCAGTAGATGAACTACCTCCTGCAAGAGATTGATTGCTTCCCAGGCTGGTCACCTTATTCCGATAAAGCGAAAAGTTAGGAGAAATGGTAAAACTGAAATCACCGATTTTCTCGCGATAAGTAGCCGCAAGCTCAATACCCCAGTTGGTCATGCTACCTACATTCATATATACCGTATTGATATTACCGGTAGAACGAGGAAGCTGGACAGCCAAAAGCATATCTGTAGTTTTACGATTATAATAATCGAATACAAAACTCAGTTTATTATGAAACATATCCAAATCAAAGCCAACTCCTGCATCACGTGTAGTTTCCCATGACAAGTCCGGATTTGCAAAATTCTCAATCAAAGGTGCAGGTGCATTGGATACACTTCCGTCAGGATTAATCTGCCCGGGACCAAACGTATAATAACGGTTATCGGTTTCCACAACCGACTGATAATCATAGCGTCCCACAGCATTGGCACTACCAATCCATCCTAATGTTGCACGGATTTTCAGATTATCCAGCCAATGCGAAGTGGCATCTTTCATCCATTTTTCTTCACTGACTCTCCAGCCTATTGAGAATGAGGGGAAATATCCCCAGCGGTTTCCATCAGCAAACTTAGATGACTCATCTGCACGGAAGTTTGCAGTAATCATATATTTGCTGTTGTACGAATACATCACACGAGCAAGATAAGAAAAATAAGCCTCGTTATATTGTGAGCTGGTAATGATTTGACTGTCTGGATAACGACTTTCGATACCAAATCCACTATATTCATTACTACGGCCGGTAATAGCTGTAGAAAAACCTTCAAACTTTTCAGATACGATACCAACCACACCCGAAAGCGAATGGATATCATTAAATGTTTTGTCGAAAGTAAGCAAGTTTTCAATCACCTCATGGCCACTTCCTCCTTTTGTTGAAGTCTGTGAATTGTAATCTTGTCGGGCGTTTGCCGTACCCAAGTCATATTTGGGAACGATTGTAGCATCATTATTACGCGCATACGAATATGTATAAGTAAGTCTGTATTTCAGCCAGTCAAATATCTTGATTTCACCGAAAATACTACCCATTGTGCTTACCGAACGGTTACGCAAACGCTGATTGTGCAAATACCATGCTTGATTTGCCATATCGTTCCCATCACGTCCATTGTTTCCTGTATGGAAAAACGTCCCATCTTCGTTATAAACGGGCAAATTGGGCGAAGTAAGCAACATATTCATCAAAGAAGCACCTGTAAAACCATTTGTACGGCTATAATTAGCGAAAATACGCCCACCATAAGTAAGACGACCGATAGTTCCTTCTACATTAGCATAGATATTATCCACTTTCGCATCATTCTTATGCATCTGATCATCATTATCCGTATGCGTAGCACCAATACGGTAATTTGCATATTTACTGCCACCACTTACAGATACATCATATTTCTGATAATTTGTATTGCAGAAATATTCATTCCACCAGTCCGTATCAGCCATTGGAGTACTCGGGGTAGCTACACCGGTCGGTACAATCTGGTTCCAAGTACCGTCAGCGATACTGGCCGCCGAAGAAGAATTGTAATAAAGCTCATTCACATAAATACCATAATCATATGCATTCAACATTTCCACTTTCTTTGTAGGCGAACCAAAACCGGCATAGGCATTGAAACTGATGCGAGGTTTACCTTCTTTGCCTTTCTTGGTCGTAACCAAAATAACACCGTTCGCGCCACGCACACCATAAATCGCACATGATGCTGCATCTTTCAACACCTGAATAGACTCGATTTCATCATCATTGGGGATATTGCCTGAAGCATCGATAATGCCATCTACTACCCATAACGGATCGGTGCTACCTGTAATAGAAGCCGTACCACGAATACGAATCTTGCCACCCGACACGTTTACACCTGCCGTACTACCTTGTAACGCATCTGTAATGCCACCCGGTGACTTCAAAACTTCTTTCGGACTCAATGTCGCAATCGCCGAAGTCAAGTCTTCCTTCTTTTGGGTACCATAACCTACCACAATAACGTTATCCAGCATCTGGGCGTCTTCCTCCAATGTAACATTCAATGAAGTTTTTCCTGCAATTTTGATTTCTTGGGTCTTATAACCCACAAAAGAAATAGTAAGCACTGCATCCGAAGGAACTTCCAACGTAAAGCTACCCTCAAAATCGGTAATCGTTCCGTTCGACGTACCTTTCTGCAATACACTGGCACCAATGACCGTTTGCCCTGTAGGATCTTTCACAACACCTTTTACTGTTATCGTTTGTGCCAATGCCCATACAGGGAGAAGGCATAGCAGAAACAACAGTCCAAAGGTTTTTGAACAATTAGTGTTTCTCATGACTTAACATTTTTATGTTTAACATAGAGGCATAGAATACGGAACCGGCCTTCGTTGTGCCCAACGTACGGCCGAATTCCGCACTTGCTTTGAGGCAAATTTAAATGATTATGTTCACTTTGTTTTTCCCTTATGTTACATGTTTTACTATGCATGTTACATCTTTTGCGTTAAACTGCGTTAAATGTTACATATATTGTCATAAATCGAACATCTTATGCCGAACAACATGATTCCGAAAGAAAAAACACGAAACGACTTTGCTTTTTTTGTTTATCTTTGCTTCCGTATCATTAAGTCAATCACCTAAACCGACACACATGAAAAATCGATTCATCACTCTTTTTTTGGCAAGTCTCATCGGGCTGCTTCCGGTGCTTGCGCAACAAATGCCACATTGGCAAAAACACGGTTCGGCTACTCAACTCATGGTAGACAACCGTCCGTACCTCATCTTGGGAGGAGAATTGGGAAACTCTTCGGCTTCTTCCCTGCAAGACATCGACCGTATTTTTCCTAAGCTGAAACGCACCGGGCTGAATACGGTACTGGTGCCTGCTTACTGGGATCTGATAGAGGCCGAAGAGGGGACATTCGATTTCTCTTTGGTAGACCACGCCATTACACAGGCACGGGCAAACGACTTGAGAATCGTCTTTCTCTGGTTCGGCGCATGGAAAAACTCTATGAGCTGCTATGCCCCGCTATGGTTCAAGCAAGACTACAAGAAGTATCCGCGCGTACGGACCCAGACGGGTAAGCCGCTGGAGATAGCCAGTCCTTTCTCGGACAATGTATTCCAGGCGGACAGCAAGGCTTTCAAAGCGTTCATGCGGCATCTTTCCGAAACCGACGGTGACAAGCATACCGTCATCATGGTGCAGGTAGAAAATGAAATCGGTATGCTGGAAAGTGCACGCGACTATTCGGAAGAAGCCAACCGCCTGTTCCAATCAGCCATTCCTGAGAAGTTGGCCGATTACCTGGTAAAGAACAAAAAGACGCTCCACCCGTGGCTGGCTGGAAAATGGCAAAAAGCCGGGGGTAAGACCGAAGGAAACTGGCAGGAGGTGTTCGGCACCGACCTGTATACCGATGAAATCTTTATGGCATGGCACTATGCCACGTATGTGGAACGTATGATTCAGTGCGGACGGGAAGCGTACAACTTGCCTATGTATGTCAATGCCGCCATGAATAGTCGCGGGCGCAAACCCGGTGAATATCCGTCGGCAGGACCGCTGGCTCATCTCATCGATATCTGGCATTGTGCCGCTCCGGGCATTGACCTGCTGGCTCCCGACCTCTACGACAAAGGGTTTACCGGCTGGACCGCACAATATAAGCTGCACAACAACCCGCTTTTTATACCTGAAATCCGTCTGGAGCCTAATGATGGTGTGCGTGCCTTTTATGTATTCGGCGAGCACGACGGCATCGGTTTCAGCCCGTTCTCCATAGAAGACGCGCCCGACCGTCCCAGTTACCAGTTGACCCAAAGCTACCTCAAGCTGAAAGAACTGATGCCTCTCATCACCCGTTACCAGGGGCAGGGAGCCATGAAAGGCTTACTTTTCGACCAAACCGAGAAAGAACGCACCCTTGCATGGGATAACACATTATTAATATGTAAGCACTTCTTTACCTTGCCGTGGGATTCACGTGCCACCGACGGGAGCGTCTGGCCCGAAGGCGGAGGGCTGGTAATCCGTATGGCTGAAAACGAGTACCTGATAGCCGGAAGCGGCATCGTGGTCGAATTTAAAAGCAAAGAAGAAGCCGCTTTGAGCACGGCGCAAGCCAAGTTAGGCGAAGACGGATTCGTATTGGAAGGCGAGGGCCGTCAAGCGTCTGCCGCCCGGTGGAAGAATGAAAAACGCATCGGCATCGGCTCGGTAGACGAAGTCAGCGTAAACGAAGACGGGAGCCTGAACTTCATCCGGCGCTATAATGGCGATCAAGATCACCAAGGACGGCACGCACGCATCGGAGTGGACAACTTCCAAATCCTGCATGTGAAGCTATACGAATACCGGTAAAAAAACACAGGGAATGATAAGGAATGACAACACAAGGCAGTTTCTTCAGAAGTATAATAGCACTAAAACTGTAGTTTCAGTGCATTAAAACCAAAGTTTCAGTATATTAAAACTGCCTGAGACTATTATTGGCTCCGGTTGGGCATCCGGTTGCATCGGTTTCCGTAGCCCCGAAATCGGGTAGGAGGTAAATGCTAATCATAGAAAGGCATTTGCCTCCTACTTTCACATTTACCGACCTCCCACACCACCGTACAAGCGGTTCCGCATACGGCGGTTTCGCGCTTTCTCA
>NZ_NFKD01000046.1:0-35580 GCF_002160215.1 Bacteroides sp. An19
GCTAACTCCCGTCAAGGCACGGAAACTTTTGCTGTTGTCTTTATGGTCGTGGTAATTCATGTTGCAAAGGTACGCGTATGCGCGATATATAACAAATCTAAATTACATAAACTCTAATGTTTTATGGATATTCGCATTCGGGCATATTGCATATACCCGAATGTAGCAACTTATCCACACGGACATTTTCAAGGCGTATGCGATACGCCCTTACGAACAATTGGGCAAAATGCGGATATTCCTATTTTTATATTTGATTTAAGGGGCATGTGATACCGACCCTCGTAGGTGATAGTACGGCTTATGCCTTGATTATCCGCAGGAATTTTTCTACGTCCCGCCGTATCATCTGGTAAGTGGGCGACTCTTTATAGTTGGTGTTTTTATGTATGACTAATGCCACATCGACCTGGCTGCGCTGGTAGGCGGTCAGTTCGTTGCGCCGTTGGGTTTCATGCAGGGCGAGGTCGTTGATTTGTTGCTCGCGTTCGCGCCGCAGATAAGTGCATACCGGTGTCAGGAGGCGCATCACTACATTGTCGAGGATGTGATGTCCTTGGATAAACATGTAGGTGTTTTCGGGATATACTCCTAAGTGCTTAAACTCTTCCTTCATCGCTTCCACTTCGGGAATGCCTTCGGGATGGCGGTGCTCCAAGTCACGTAGTTTGCGGTTAACCTTTTTGGCCATAACTGCAAGGCTGTATTCGGGATGATGTATGCCTACTTGGTCTATTTTGACATACGAACAGAAATCCATCAGAGAGAACTCTGACAAATTGTGCCGGCGGTAGAACCATACCGACCATACGAAAAGCGGATAGGCTATCTGTGAGTAGAGTTTCAGGTATGCCGGAAAGTCTATCAGGACATGGTCGTTCAGTGTTGCCGTGACGCATACTTCGTGCAGCCCTTCGGCATAGCAATGGTAGTTTTCGATGGCGTAGGCATAGGTTTGCAGCACGTAGGGGTTTTCTATCATATAACGTGAGGTCTGGGTGCGTCCTTGCAGCAGGTAGTCGTAATCGCTGTCTACACAGGCTATCATATTTTCTCCTAATTGTTTTCCCAACTGGTTCATCAATACGCTTTTCTTTCCTTTTGCCAGCGAAGTTCGTGAAGGAAGCATCACTTCGAAATAACGGTTTTCGTTTTCGTACTCAGCCAATAGGGAGCGCCAAAAAGACACATCGTCATAGCTCTCTACATAAGCTACGATTTTTCTCCGCGCGTGTTTAGGCTTCAGGCTGTTGGCTGCGCCCAGATACATCGAGGACAAGTTGTCGGTCAGTCTTTTTCCCATGGTGTTTGTTTTTTAATGAGTGGTAATGTCGCTCACTTCGGTTACGGCATCTATCCAGCCGTTCATGATGACAGCTGGCGAGTGGGTGGTCAGGATGATTTGTGCGTTCGGGTTCAGTTGACGGATGAGGGTGATGAGGCGTTGTTGCCATTCTACATGCAGTGATATTTCAGGTTCGTCCATAAACAAGGCATAGGGCTGTTTGTCCTGTACTAATACGGTGAGTAGGATAACCAGCATCTGCTTTTCGCCTGATGAGAGCTGATAAGGGGTGAGCTCATCGCCGTCTTGTTCGAACAGGATTTCGTTGCTTTTGCGGTTGATTTTCTTGCCCGTGTCGCTGAACAGGTCATCTATCAGATCCTGGAACAGTGTTTTTGCTTTCGACATTTCAGGTGCCTGGGCTTGTTGGGCGGGGTCGCCACTGGTCAGCATTTCGATGATGCGGTTGCCGATGTTTACCTGATAGTCCAAGTAGCGGCGTTGTAATTGGTAGAGTTGCCAGTCGAGTTCGGTTTTTACGTTTTGGTTGCCTATTTTTTCAAGTAAGCCCGAGCTGATGAGTGGGCGGTCGAAGCTGCGGATGACATCGAAATTGATGTATGTGGCATCTTCGGGCGAGAAACTGAATGATACCCCTTCTTGAAATCCGTTAGTCAAGGCTCCTCCTTCCAGTGCGGTCAGACTTCGGACGGAGTTGTTCAGAATAGTACTCTTGCCGATGCCGTTCACACCGCTTAGGATATTGACATCGGGGCGCAGGTTCCATGAAATGTCTTTGCGTCCCCACATCCTTTTAATATCAATGCGTTTGATGTAATCTGCCTGCTTTTTCATAACTTCTATGTTTTTTGGTTGGCAGGTAAAAATACAGATAATAATGGAATTTATCAACAATTCAGCCTTTCTTTTTCAGAGAACTCGTACCTTTGTATCTTGAAATCATTTACGGATATGAAAGAACAATCTACGATACACTCTCCAATATTGTATCTGCAGCATCAATACGACTTGTTGCGGATGGAGTACGAATACGAGAAAGAACAGTTTCGCCAACAGACTGAATTGATGGGCGTAGGCAGGAAGGTGAAACGCGGGATGTGTTGGTATCCCGTCAGCATCGGACGAAATTATTACAATGCCTTGAATCAGTTGGTAGTGGAAGTGGAACGGAAGGAAGATAAGGAGATAGAACACTTGTTCGAGTATGGGCGTCCAGTGTGCTTTTTTACGCAGGACATGATGGGGAAACTTGCGTACCTCAACTTTGTGGCGACGGTGAGTTATGTTGACGAGGACCGAATGGTAGTGGCACTTCCTAATGCCGATGCTTGGGCTGCATTGCAGGGCAAAGATGTGCTGGGTGTACAGCTTTATTTTGATGAAACCAGTTACCGCCTGATGTTCGAAGCTTTGAAGCAAGTGATAGGTGCGAAGAACAACCGTTTGGCGGAGTTGCGCGACATCTTCCACGGTTCTGTTCCTGCTTCTGCTTTTACCTTCCAGCCTGTGCGCTTCCCGTGGCTGAATCGTACGCAGGAAGAAGCCGTCAATAAGGTGCTGCATGCCAAGGATGTTGCTATCGTGCACGGCCCTCCAGGGACGGGAAAGACCACTACGCTGGTTGAGGCAATTTACGAAACTCTGCACCGCGAAAATCAGGTGCTGGTGTGTGCACAGAGCAATATGGCGGTGGATTGGATTAGCGAAAAGCTGGTAGACCGGGGCGTGAACGTGTTGCGTATCGGAAATCCTAGTCGGGTGAACGACAAAATGCTTTCATTCACTTATGAACGCCGTTTTGAGTCACATCCTGACTATCCGCAACTGTGGGGTATCCGTCGTGCTATTCGCGATCTCTATGCCCGGATACGTAAGACAAGCAATCGTGAAGATGTCCGTACGAAAATTAATTCGTTGAAAGACCGTGCTACTGAACTGGAGGTGCGTATCAATACCGCTCTTTTTTCTGAGGCACGGGTGATAGCTTGTACGCTTGTAGGTAGTGCTAATCGTTTGCTGATGGGGCAGAAATTTGGTACTTTGTTCATCGATGAGGCAGCGCAGGCACTGGAGGCTGCCTGTTGGATAGCTATCCGTAAGGCAGACCGCGTCATTCTGGCAGGCGACCATTGTCAGCTTCCGCCTACAGTGAAATGTTTGGACGCTTTGCGTGGAGGTTTGGGTGACACGCTGATGCAATGTATCGTGCGTCAAAAACCTGAAACGGTTTCGCTCCTGAAAGTGCAGTACCGGATGAATGACGAGATTATGCGTTTCTCGTCCGAATGGTTCTACGGAGGCATGCTCCAGTCGGCTCCCGAAGTGAAATACCGCAGCATACTCGATTTCGACACCCCTATCGAATGGATAAACACAGAAGGAATGGATGCCGGCGAAGAGTTTGTAGGCGAAAGTTACGGGCGCATCAACAAAGCCGAAGCCGAACTCTCCATCGGCCAGCTGAAATCCTACATCACCCGCATCGGCAGGGAACGGTTCCTCGAAGAACGCATCGATGTCGGGTTGATTTCCCCTTACAAGGCACAAGTGCAATACCTCCGCCAGCTGCTCCGGCGCGACGCGTTCTTCAAGCCCTTCCGTTCCTCGATAACGGTCAATACGGTCGACGGTTTCCAGGGACAGGAGCGTGATGTAATCCTCATCAGCCTGGTGCGTGCCAACGAGGACGGCCAGATCGGGTTTCTCAACGATTTGCGCCGGATGAACGTAGCCATCACCCGTGCCCGCATGAAGCTCATCATCTTAGGCGATGCCTCCACCCTGACGCGCCACGCCTTCTACCGGAAGCTGTATGAGTATATCGAGGGGCTGCATGAAGCATGACAAGTGGTCATTCCACTTCAGTATGGTCTGCATCATTCTGCCTTTTCACCCGTTTTACCGTATGCTTGATTTTGCCTATCAGGAAATTGAGTTCAAGGCTTGATTCTGTTTCGGATGTTTCCAGGTCAGGCATGACTATGCTTGAAAGCATTTCTCCGATGTGTTGCATCTTGGATTGCTGCGACTTGCCATCCGTTTCACCGTGTAAGGCGTGCAATTCACGCTTGAGCTGGCGCACAGAGGCAAATGTCTCTATGATAGCAAGGGTGGCTTGCGTAGCTTGCGGACTTTTCAGGATAGTGGCAAGCATATACAATCCTTTCTCCGTGAACGCTTTGGGGAGAACACGGGTCTTGGGTGATAGATTTGCGGTCGAATTTTTCGACCGCAAATATTCCATCTCTTCATCCGATAATTGGAATACGTAACCTTGAGGAAATTTATCCGGATTATTTCTGACCGCTTCATTCACCCGTTTTGTTTCCACCCCATATAATTCGGCAACATCCACATCTAATATCACCTGACAATCTCTAATTAGGATGATTTTTTGCCGTACCTGTTCAAATAGATTGACTGTACGCTGAGGGATGCGTTCTGCCCTTTCGTTTAAATCGTTGTTTTTATCCATGATAAAGTTTATGTCATTTATTGAAGTTCTTTATAGACAATAACGCAAACCGTATCATAAGTACATCACAAAACACAAACGGAATAAATAAAAAAATCTGTGTCCATTAAAATAGGATAAACCTTACCGCAACACCGCCTGCCGCTTTTTCCGGAACTCATGCAAGCGTTTTAAGGCATGTTTCCGGCTCAACAGGATTTCCCTCCGGTAGAGGAAGAATGTAAGAAGGAAATAAATGCCTGCCTGCATCCATAATGCCCGGTATTCGGGCAAGACATCGTTCAGTGTGGCTCCCATCGTCTGTATGCGGATATATCCGTTGATACCGAAAGTAGAAGGGAATATCCACGACACCGCTTTCCAGAAATCCGGGATTGCCGCTCCAGGCCATGAAATGCCTGAGATGAACAGCAAAGGCAACGATGTGAACACGAATATCATCATGCAGTCTTCACGCCTTCGGATGAGACACGAACATGCCATGGCAAAGAAAATGCATGCCAGCAGGTAGGGAAGGACAAAGGCTGCCAATGTATCCGGCGAAGCAAGAAAGACCAGCTGGAACATCTTGGGCACCGCACAAAGGATATATGCCGCCACGGCAAGATAGACCAAAAGATAAGCCAAGGACTTCCCGAAAATAATGCGGATGGCACCCTGATAATGGCGTACCATGGGCACCAAATCCCGGAAACGGTTGTTCTCGCGCGCCGTACCCGCCGACAGACCTATCCCGAGCAATAAGGTCTGCTGGATAATCAGGATAAGCACGGCAGGGATAAGAAAACTGGCGAATCCGTCCTGCGGATTATAGAGCGATACCGCTTCGTAATCTATCGGGCGGACCGTAATCTCATCCTGCCGCCCGGTGGTATTGCCCGCACGCCGGATTTGGATATCCTTGTTCATCTCCAGCGAAGCCTCGGTATTGGCAAGCAAAAGCGCCTTATAATAAAGCATGCCGCTCATGTCGGCAAAGATGGAAACATGCGCCTGCTCTCCCGAAGCCAAGTCGCGGCTAAAATCTTCGGGAACATAAACCACGCCGTATATTTTTTGCTTTTTCAGCAAAAGCCGGGCTTCTTCCATATCGGAACAATAAGACACGATACGGACATCCGGACCTCCGTCTACCCGGCGGAGGTATTCGCGGCTCACGGAAGAACGGTCGGCATCGACCACAGCCACGGGCACTTCACGCACTACTTCATTGGTATAGATGAATGCATAGACCAGCGGATACGCCAAAGGCACAAGGAGGAAAAAAATCAGTACGCCCTGGTCTTTGACGGTCATCTTCAGCTCTTCCTTACAGATATGGAACAATCCGGCGATGCCCTGCTTTATAGTATGTCTGAACGAATATTTTTTCATAATCCATCGGTTTTAGGGGATATATACATAGTGCAACATTTCCGTGCGCAACTTCTTCAGCACAAAGAACGGAAGAAGCAGGAAAAGCAAAAGCGCCACTATGGGTTGCCATACGTAGACGAGCGGATAACCGTTTAAGGCAAGGTTTACATATATCAGGAAATAATGCCGTAAGGGGAATAAAACCGCCAGCCCTTGCAAGACGGGATGCATCGCCATGACCGGAAAGGTAAAGCCGGAGATGGAAAATGAAATGACTCCCCATAACGAAGCCGCACTCAAGGCAAGGCGGAGGGTGCCGAACATGCCAAAGAAGAAGATGCCGACCGCCTGCGAAGCCAGCACCAGCAACAATCCCGCAAGAAGCATCGGGAAAATGCCGCTATTGCAAGGATAATGCAAGAACCCGTACAGATAGACATTATAGAATACGGTCACGATAAAGAAGATAACCGTATGCGGCAAGAGTTTCCCCACCAATGCCGTGCTGATAGAATTGTCTGCCAGACGCATCAGGACGTGTGCCGTATTTTCCTTCAGCTCCATGCCTAACGCATACGAGGTGGTCAGGAAAATGAGCAACATCAGGATGCCCGGCAATAAGGTATTGCACAAATACACCGAATAATTCAGCCACGGATTGTTCAACGCATGGGTGTCAATAACGACGGGCTGGAGAAACGCCATTGCCTGCTCTTCGGTAGCCCCCTTGGCTAAAAGCGTGCTCTGCCCGATGGCACCCGAAGCAAGTTCCGACATCGTGCGCTGGTCGCGGTACAGCAACGACCCTGCGATGAGGTACGCGTAATTGATGTAAAACGACACGCGGGGCTGCCTTCCGGAGATAGCTTCCTCGGTGGTGCCTTCGGGTATGTAATAAAAAGCATAAATCTCGCCACGCTGGACCGCCTTGCGTGCTTCGTGGAAATTTGCATAACGAGCCGTGACATGCGTTTGCTGGAATGCATCCAAATTGCGGATGATGCTTCGCGTAGTCGCCGTATTGTCCATATCCACAACACCTGCGGGCATGTTTGTAGGCAAGCCGTTTGCCATCAGCGTGGTAAAGAACACGTAGCAGAATACCGGTGCTATTACCATGCAGAAGAGGTAAATCGGCCGGGTCGCGATGTGCCGCAGTTCGCGTACGGCTATACGGTACAGGCGTTTATGAATGGTTGTGTGCATAAGTTTTTGAGTTCTTAAGTTTTTAAGTTTTTGAGTTTTTGGGTTCTTAAGTTTGTTGGTTTGTAAGTTTTTTCTATTATCAACTCAAAAACTTAAGAACTCAAAAACTTAAAAACTCACTTTTTGACTATCGCCGACATGCCCGGCCGCAGGTTCTCCACCGGCTGTACGGGCTTGGCTTTAATTTCGAATGTCTTCAGGTCGAAACCGCCGGTGGTCTTGGTCGCCTTCCATGCGGCATAAGTGCCTAAGTCTTTCATATAGATCACTTTAAATGTGGCGTCTTTTTCCAATGCCGGGATAAACGCCGAAATCTCGCCCCCTACGTGGAAATCTTTCAGATAGTCTTCACGCACGTTAAACGTCACCCACATGTCATCCAGTTGGGCTACATTCATGATGGGTGCTCCGGTGCCGACCAGTTCGCCTACCTTAGGGAATATCTCCGTCACTTCTCCATCGGCAGATGCCGTGAGATACGTTTCGCTGACATATGAATTTACTTCAGCCACAGCACCTTCCGCTTGGCGCACCTTGGCGGCAGTCATCAACTTGTCTTCCCGTTGTGCTCCGTTTTTTGCCATTGTATATTGAGCTTTGGCAGCACGTTCGGTGGCCACCATTGCGTCATATTGTGCTTTGGTTTCATCGCGCTTTTGTGCCGACATCACTCCTTCTTCGTACAGGCGGTTTACCCGTTGGTATGATTTTTCGGCGATTTCCAGGCCTGCTTTGGCTTTTTGCCACATTTCGTAGGCGGCTTGCAATTGTTCGGCACGGGTGCCACGTTCGGCTTTTTCATTCAGCGCTTGGGCAGCCTGTTCCAAGGCTTCCGCTTGCGAGAGTTTCGCCATTACATCGGGCGCTTCGAGGATAGCAAGGGTATCACCGGCTTTCACTGCATCTCCCTCGTCTACGAAAATTTTCAGGATACGTCCGGGTACTTTGCTCGATACACGATATTCGTTGGCTTCGGCTTGTCCTTGTATGATTTCAGTACCTTTCCGGAAAGTGATGAAGCCGATAATGCTTACAATCAATACCACTGCTACGAGTGTAATGAATGCCAGCATGATGTTGTTGCGTTGCGTTCTTTCTGCCATATTGTTTGTCTTATTTTAGTGTTCCCATTGATTTGTTCAAATAGATTTCGCTCATTTTCAGGTCGATTTGTGCGTCAATCTTTCCCGATTGTGCCGAGAGCCAGGCGGTCTGTGCTTCCAGTACGTTGCTGGTGGGGATGACTCCTTCACGGAAACCCAAATTGGCGTAGCGCAGGTTCTCTTCTGCCTTTTCCATATTCTTTTCTGCCATAACCAGTTTCTTGGTGGCTTCGTTTACCTTGTATGAACTTTGAGTGACCTGTAATTCGATTTTTTCTTTTGCATCGTCCAGCCGGTAGCGGGCAATGTTGGCTTCAGCTTTGGCGGCACGTACTTTGTAAATACCTTCTCCCCAATGGAATACCGGTATACTGACCACTACACCTATGCCCCACATGCCGCGAAAGCGGTTCTCGAATCCATTTACTAATGAAGGGTTGGTAAACAGGTAGTTGGCGGTTAGTCCTATGGAGGGTAGAAATTCGGCTCGTGCCACGTTTACCTTTTGCCGGTAGATTTTCTCGGCAAGTTCCAGACTTTTCAATTCTTCGCGGTTGGCAAGTGCTGTACCCACGTTGCTTTCGGTATAGGTGGTTGGTAAGGCAAGGTCTTTCATATCCTCGTCCGCCAGACGGATATCGGTGTCGAGCGGAATTCCGCACAATTGGCAAAGTACCATTTTTGCCAGGGCAAGTCCGTCTTCTACTTGAGTCAGTGTCATTTCCGCTTCGTTCACTTTTACTCTGACGCTTAAAGCATCAGCAGTAGTGGCAACGCCTTGCTCTACCATTTTTGTTACATCCGAGTCGAGCCTTTGAACCAGTTTCACAAAACTTTCAGCGAGATGCTTTTTATTTGCCAGCGAGACTACTTGCCAGTAAGCCTGGTCAGTATTCAGGATGACGTCTTGCATTCCTGTGGCGTGTTGCGAGGCGGCAAGCTGTTCGGCATAGCGGGTGATTTTGTTGTATGCAATGATTTTTCCGCCCATGAAGAGGGGTTGGGTCAGGGTGGCAGCACCAGCATAGAGGTTACGTGTGTCTGTGCGGAACGCGTCTACGATGCTTCCACCTACGCCATTCAGTGCATCGGGTATCTGCCCCATTACGCCCGAAAGGGGGGTGAGCAAGGGGAGCAGTTCGGGATGTGTGGCTGCTATCTGTTGCATCTGTGCACCCAGTTGTTGGAGTTGAGGGGCAAGAGCTGTTCCCATGTTTCCGATGGCTTGCTGTTGTTCATTGCTGAGCAGGGAGATTTCCTTTTGCGTGCGCATATAAGTGCCCGTCACGTTTATTTTGGGCAGGAAATTGGTGAAAGCGGCTTTTTGTTGATAATGTGCCGCGTTTATTTTTTCCTGTGCGATGCGCAGCTCCTTGTTGTTTGCTAGGGCAAGGTTTCTGCAGCTGTCCAGTGTGAGTATGCGTTGGGCTTGTGCCACTGTGACAAGTGTGCCCAGCAGGATGATGGTCAGAATTTTTTTCATTGCCAATTTGTTTAGGTTTTCTGCTTACTTGTGCAAGCAGAACAAATGTACTGATAATAAAACAAACAGGCAAACGATTTGGTTTAAAAAAGCCTTAGCTTTTTTTGTTTGGTCTTGTAAAATGTTCTCATTTGGTCAGGAGGCTTATTCTCAAAACGAAGGTATATTCACCGGCCGTTGCATATATTTGCAATGACCGATGAATATATGATATGCAGGCAAAGGAAGTGCCTTTTATTTTGATTCTGCTCGGGCAGACAAATGGTGGACATTGTATTTTGTAATAGGGACAATTGGCTTATATGTAAAACCTGTGTCAAAGTCCCATCAGGGCAGCAAGTCCTTTGTCGACACCCGAAAAACCCATAAATGCCATTGCCAGCAGGCCGGCAGTAATCAGCGCAATAGACATTCCTTGCATTCCTTTCGGGATATTGACCAGACTAAGCTGTTCGCGGATGCCGGCAAAAACTATCAGGGCAAGGGCAAATCCCAAGGCTGTAGAGAAAGCATAGACCACGCCTGTCAGCAGGTCGAAATCTTTTTGGATGACCAGAATGGCTACACCCAGGATGCAACAGTTGGTGGTGATAAGCGGCAGAAACACGCCCAATGCCTGATAGAGTGCCGGTGACACTTTTTTCAAGATGATTTCGACCATCTGTACCAGCGCGGCGATGACAAGGATAAAAGCAATGGTTTGCAGATAAGCTAGTCCGAATGGGTCGAGTACGAATTTCTGGATGACGTAAGTGACGATGGTGGAAAGCGTGAGCACAAAGGCTACGGCAGCTCCCATACCCATTGCTGTTTCTACTTTCTTCGATACACCCAGGAAAGGACAAATTCCGAGGAATTGCGACAACACGATGTTGTTCACAAAGATAGCGGTGATAAATATAAGGATATATTCCATGGTTTGTTGTTTTTTATTTTAGAGTTTAAGAAGTTAATGCCGATGGTCGAGCTGCATCTGCGGAGTATGGGCTCTCTGAACTCTTTAATTATTCTTTTTTAATCTGTTTACAATCGCAATGAGATATCCCAAGGCGATGAAAGCACCCGGAGCCAGAACGAAGACCAGCATGCCATATTGTTCGGGCAGGATGGAAATGCCGAACAGTTTGCCTGTGCCTAAAAATTCACGCACACCGCCTAGTAAGGTAAGTGCAATGGTGAAGCCCAGGCCGATGCCCAGTCCATCGAAAAGAGAGGCTATCGGAGTATGCTTGCAGGCAAAAGCTTCGGCGCGTCCCAGCAGGATACAGTTGACTACGATAAGGGGGATGAACAGTCCCAGTGTGGCGTAGAGTGCGGGTACATAAGCCTGCATCAGCATTTGCAAGATGGTAACGAAGGAAGCAATAACCACGACAAAGATGGGAATGCGTACCATGTCGGGCACAAGGTTTTTGATGCCGGAGATAGCAAAGTTGGAACAGATGAGCACGAACATTGTGGCGAGTCCCATACCCATTCCATTGAGGGCGGATGAGGTTGTTCCCAGCGTAGGACACATGCCTAGCAGGAGCACGAACGTGGGGTTTTCCTTGACGATTCCGTTTATCAGTATCTTAAAATTATTCATAATGTTCTCCTTTCTTGTTAATGTTGTTGGGAAGCTCCACTGGTGGCATCTACTTGGCCGTTCATATAGGCAGACCAGGCATTGTTTACTGCCTGCAGGAAGGCACGTGAAGTGATGGTGGAAGCGGTAATGGCATCTATTTCGCCTCCATCCTTGCTTACTGTGAGGGATTGGGTGCCGGGGTTTTTACCGGTAATGTCTCCTTTGGCTCCTTTCTTAAACCAGTCGGAGGCTTTCGAACCTAGTCCCGGAGTTTCTGCATGGCTGAGCAGGGAATAGTCGATGATGTTGCCTTCGGTATCGAAACCTACCAGTACGGTGAGGGTACCGCCGAATCCATTTGCCGAAGCTTCTACGGCTGCTCCGATGGGCTTGCCCCCTTGCGTGGCAGGATATATCTTGTAGGTGGTGCCTTCTACTTCTACTGTTTCCGCTTCTTCGGCAGGATTGTTGTCAAATCCCGGTATCACCACGGCTATGGCATCGCTCAGAGCTTTGGCATTGGCCTGGGCAATAGGCTCGGCAGTAGCTGCATTGACCCAGCCCAGCAATCCACCGGCTACAATAGAAAATCCAGTCAGCGACAGGATCATATTTTTCAATGACGATTCCAGTTTTTTCATTTTTTTGCTACCTCCCCATAGCGTTTGGGTTTACAATAAGTGTTGATTAACGGAGTGAATGCATTCATAATCAGGATGGCGAATGACATGCCTTCGGGATATGCTCCGAAGGTGCGGATGACTACCGTAAGGAAACCGATGCACACGCCGTAGACGAGCATTCCTTTATGGCTCATCGGCGAGGTTACGTAATCGGTTGCCATAAAAATGGCTCCCAACATCAATCCTCCGGTGAGCAGATGTTGTACGGGCGAGGCATAGACGGGATTCGCCAGGTGCATCAGTCCCGAAAAAACGAATACGGTAGCAAGGATGGATATCGGTATGTGCCACGAGATGATTTTTTTCCACAACATATAAGCCAGTCCGAGAAGCAGGGCAAGGGCACAGATTTCTCCCAGACATCCGGCTCCTGCCTGACAATTTTCAGGAAAACCTATTAACAGGAGCAGGCTGCTGGGCAGGTCGTTCAATACGGAAGGGTCGCCCGACTTGATGGCTTGCTTCATCAGGGCAAGCGGAGTTGCTCCGGTTTCGGCATCAAGGTAAGCTCCCCATTGTCCGGCTTGAGGCCACGAGGTCATTTGTACGGGGAAAGAGATGAGCAGGAATACACGGCCGATGAGTGCCGGATTGAACGGATTGCACCCTAGTCCGCCAAAAGTCATCTTGCCGATACCGATAGCCACGAGGGCACCGATGATGACAATCCATACAGGCAGGTTGGAAGGTAGATTGAATGCCAGTAAGATGCCGGTGATGGCGGCGGAACCATCCCAAAGGGTGTTTCCATCGCGCTTCAGGATGTATTTTGTGATGGCCCATTCGAAGAAGAGGCAGGCTGCTACCGAAGTGAGCGTGACAATGATAGCCCCTAGTCCGAACACGAAGAACGATACGAGCAAGGCGGGGATGAGCGCTATCAGCACGCCATACATATTGCGTTGGATGCTGTCGCCGCTATGCACGTGAGGCGATAAAGATACGATGAGTTTATTTTCCATTTATATTTTACAATTTATCATTTTCAACTTATAATTCACTTTTTGGTGTTGCGTGCGCGGATGATGGCGCCGACTTTGCCTTTTCCCAACCGGATATTATCGAGTATCGGGCGGTGTGAGGGACAGGTGAACTGGCACGATCCGCATTCGATGCACGACATAATCTGTTCGTGTTCCACGCGGTCCCAATCGCCATGTGCCGAACAGGTGGCAAGCAGGTAAGGTTCCAGTCCCATTGGGCATACACTTACACATTTGGCGCAACGGATACAAGGTTGAGGAGTTGCACGGCGTGCTTCATGTTCGTTCATCAGCAGTACGCCCGAACTTCCTTTGCATATAGGTATGTCGGTGCTCATCAGTGCTTTTCCCATCATCGGACCTCCTCCGATTACCTTGCCGGTATCTTCGGGCATACCTCCGGCTGCTTCTATCAACTGGCTCATCGGAGTGCCCAGTCGGGTAAGAAAATTGGAAGGAGTCTTGAGCGACTTACCTGTGACGGTTACAATGCGTTCGAAGAGGGGCTTATGTTTTTGTACTGCTTCGTAGATGGCAAATACCGTGCCTACGTTTTGTACGATGGCACCTACATGGATGGGCAATGCAGGAGGAGCTGGCACTTGCCGGCGGATAACAGCGTCAATCAATTGCTTTTCGCCTCCTTGGGGATATTTTACTTGCAGAGGAACCACTTCGATACCTGCATAAGCCTTGGCTTTTTCGGAAAGCAGGCGGATGGCATCTGGCTTGTTGTTTTCGATGGCGATGTAAGCACGATTAACCTTGGCGGCCTTCATCAGGATGCAGATGCCTACCAATATTTCATCGGGCTTTTCCAGCATCAGCCGGTGGTCGGCGGTCAGATAAGGTTCACATTCCACGCCGTTGATAATGACGCACGTTGCCTTGCATCCTGCCGGAGGGCTGAGCTTGACGTGTGTGGGAAAACAGGCACCGCCCATGCCTACGATGCCGGCTTCTTTAATACGTGACACGATTTCCTCGGGGCTGAGGTCGCATGTTTTTAGGAGAGTGGTGCTGCGGTCGATGTCCGGCTCCCATTCATCACCTTCCACATCGATATAGATGGCGGGCTTACGATAGCCGCTGGCATCAATGACGCTATCTATCTTGTTCACCTTGCCAGATACGGACGAGAAGATGGGGGCTGAGACAAATCCTCCTGCTTCTGCTATCCGGGTGCCCACCTTTACCGTATCGCCTTTTTTTACGAGGGGGGTAGCAGGTGCGCCGATGTGTTGTGACAAAGGGAACACCGCCTGTCGGGGGAGGGCAAGGGGTTCGATGGCTTTGCCCGCCGACAATTTATTAGCTGCTGGATGTACTCCACCAATTCTGAATGTCTTCACTTTATCTGTTGTTTTTAAGGTTTTACTTCGGGTTGTTCTATTTCGGCTGAAACGGTTTCCCGTTGCTTACGGGGAGGGAAGTTGACCGCCACGATGGCTCCTTGCGGACATTCCATTTCGCACTTGCGGCACGCCTTGCATTTGGCAGGGTCGATGTAGGCAAGGTTGTTTTCGAGTGTAATAGCTTCGAACGGACAAGTTTTCACGCATTTGCCACATCCGATACAGGCGGCATCGCACACCTTACGGGCAAGGGCACCTTTGTCTTTGTTGACGCATTGCACATACACACGGCGGTTGTTCTTTCCACGTGGGCGGATTTCGATGATGTTTCGTGGGCAGGCTTTCGCACAGGCTCCACACGCGGTACATTTTGTCTCGTCCACTTCGGGCAGTCCAGTCTGAGGATTGATGCGGATGGCCCCGAACTGGCAGGCATTGGCGCAATCACCATAACCCAGGCATCCGAAGAAACATCCCGTTTCTCCACCTCCGGTGGCATTTGCCACTACGCACGAGCGCACACCGTCGTATTGCGTGAGCCGGGGACGATTGTCGCATGTGCCGTTGCATCTTACTACAGCCACTTTAGGCTCGGAGGCTTCTGCCTTCAGCCCCAAGATGGCAGCTACCTTCTCCATCGTGGGTTGTCCACCTACGGGACAGAGTTTCCCTTCGAGCGAGCCTGCCTTGACACATGCTGCGGCAAAGCCCGAACATCCCGGAAATCCGCATCCACCGCAATTTGCCTGTGGAAGCACTTCGGCTACCTGGGCAATTCGTGGATCTTCGTACACGGCAAATTTCTTCGAAGCCACATACAAGACGATGGCAGATACCAGTCCGATGGCTCCCAATGAAACGACCGCAATTAAAATCATATTCATACGTATAAAGTTAGTTTATTTGATTAGACTACATTTTCCAGCCGGAAGATAAACGAACGGTTCAGTCGCTTACGGCATATATATATAATAAGGTAATAAGGAACCAGTGCACCTAGTGCGGCAAGGGCGGAAACCAACTCATTGTGCGTAAGGTGAAGGACGGAAGCAAGTGCCAAGAGTAAAACCAAAAAAGGAAAGACAAAAGCCAGCAGGACGGCTTTCATGCCCATCACGGTGGTGCCCGAAATCAATACCTTTTGTCCGACAGCACACACCACTCCTTGTGGGTTACACACATCGATTATCTTTTCTTTTGATTCAGGCACGTGGCAATGTTGCTTGACGCTACATGCCGCGCAAGCTGATGTTTGTTCGATTCTCACCTTCAGGCGAGTTCCGTTGATGCTTTCCACAATACCTAGATGTTTAATGTTACTTGGCATATTTGTAATCTGTACTTTGCAATACGAGGCAAAAATACTATAAATTTTCAGTCGCTGGTAACGTTAACGGTGAATTTATCTGCTAAAAAAAGCAAAATCCAACGGATATGTGTCTTTCTCCCTCTGATTGCATCAGAATGCATGGACGATTAGGGGATGACCTCGGTGGATAAGTAGTGCCGGCGTATCTGTATCTCTCCGCCATATGCTGCATCGTTTGTAAGATTATTAATCTTACAGCGTGAAGATTAATAATCTTTCGGCTTGAAGATTAATAATCTTACAAGCAATGCAGTCATGTGGACTGTTTATTGACAGTATGTCTGTGGCAATAGAAGCCGATGGAATGTTGAGCTATAAAAAGCCTTATTCTTTTATATTGTAATTAAAACAATTTGTTTTGCTTATGATATGTTTGATAGGCAAGGATTATTCGAACAGATTGAAAGTGTGGCGGCGGGCACTTGATATTTCTTGAAACAAAAACGGCCTGTAGGTGTACACGATGAATGTAGTATCTGTATCTTTGCGAGCAAAGAGATAGATACAAACGACTAAACAGTAGTAAAAAGAAAGCAAACACCAATGAAAGAGGAAACTTTTATCAGAATGGAGAGCAGCGCAGCTACAGACGTACAACAAACGGGATTATACGATGCTGCATACGAGCACGATGCTTGCGGTGTGGGAATGATTGTAGACATTCATGGCAACAAGTCGCACGAACTGGTGGACTCGGCACTGAAAGTGCTGGAGAATATGAAACACCGCGGGGCGGAAGGTGCCGACAACAAGACCGGAGACGGTGCCGGCATCATGGTACAGATTCCTCATGAGTTTATCTTGTTGCAAGGCATACCGGTGCCTGAAAAAGGAAAGTACGGCACAGGGTTGGTCTTCCTGCCCAAGGACGAGCAGGAACAGGCACGCATCCTGAGCATCATGATAGAGGAAATAGAGCGTGAAGGGCTTACCCTGATGCACTTGCGGAGCGTACCGGTCAACTCTTCCATCCTGGGGCAAAGCGCACAGGAGACGGAGCCGGCTATCAAGCAAGTGTTCATCACCGGTGCCACGGACGTGGAAAACCTGGAACGTACCTTGTATATCATACGCAAGAAAATCGAGAAGCGGATACAACACAAAGACTTCTACATAGTGTCATTGTCCAGCAAGAACATTATTTATAAAGGTATGCTCTCGTCGGTGCAAGTACGCGAGTATTTCCAGGACCTGACACAACCTTACTTCACCAGCGGGCTTGCCATCGTGCATTCCCGCTTCAGCACCAACACCTTCCCCACGTGGAGCCTTGCCCAGCCTTTCCGCCTCTTGGCGCATAACGGTGAAATCAATACCATCCGGGGAAACCGTGCATGGATGGAAGCCCGGGAAAGTGTGCTTTCTACGCCTACTCTGGGCAATGTAAAGGATATCCGTCCCATCATCCAGCCGGGCATGAGCGATAGCGCCTCGCTGGACAATGTATTGGAGTTTTTCGTGATGTCGGGCTTGAGCCTGCCTCATGCCATGGCGATGCTGGTGCCCGAATCGTTCAACGACAAGAATCCTATCAGCGAAGACCTGAAGGCATTCTACGAATACCATTCCATCCTGATGGAACCGTGGGACGGACCTGCCGCCCTGCTTTTCAGCGACGGAAGGTATGCCGGAGGTATGTTGGACCGTAACGGCTTGCGTCCGGCACGCTACCTCATTACGAAAAATGACATGATGGTGGTGGCAAGCGAGGCTGGTGTCATCAGCTTTGAGCCGGAGACCATCAAGGAAAAAGGACGCCTCCAGCCGGGAAAGATATTGCTTATCGATACCCAGGAAGGCAAAATCTATTACGACGGGGAGTTGAAAGAACAGCTTGCATCGGCACGCCCGTACCGCCAATGGCTTTCTGCCAACCGCATCGAGCTGAACACCCTGAAGAGCGGGCGGAAGGTGGAAAATACCGTGCCCGACTTCGAGCGTAAGCTCCGTGCCTTCGGTTTCACGCGCGAGGACATCGAACGCACGCTGACACCGATGTGCACCAACGGTGCCGAACCTACGGCATCCATGGGAAACGATACCCCGCTGGCGGTGCTGAGCGACATGCCTCAGTTGCTATTCAACTATTTCCGCCAGCAGTTCGCACAAGTGACCAACCCTGCTATCGACCCGATACGCGAGGAACTGGTGATGTCGCTCACCGAATACATCGGGGCGGTGGGCACCAACATCCTCTTGCCCAGCGAAAGCCATTGCAAGATGGTGCGCCTTCCGCATCCCATCCTTACCAATACCGAACTGGACATTCTCTGCAACATCCGCTATAAGGGCTTCAATACCGTGAAGCTTCCTGCGCTCTTCGAAGTCAGCAAAGGGAAGGCAGGATTGCAGGAAGCCCTGACCCAGTTGTGCAAGAAAGCCGAACAATCGGTAGATGATGGCGTAAACTATATCATCCTGTCGGATAGAGGCATCGATACGGAACACGCCGCCATCCCGTCCCTGCTTGCCGTAAGTGCCGTGCACCATCACCTTATCAGCGTGCAGAAACGTGTACAGACCGCGCTGATTGTAGAAAGCGGAGAGGTGCGCGAGGTGATGCATGCCGCCCTGCTTCTGGGATACGGGGCAAGTGCCTTCAATCCGTACATGGCATTTGCGGTATTGGACGAACTGGTGAAACGCAACGAAATCCAAATGAACTATGAAACCGCGGAAAAGAACTACATCAAGGCTATCTGCAAGGGATTGTATAAGGTGATGAGCAAGATGGGCATCAGTACCATCCGTTCGTACCGCGGCGCCAAGATATTCGAAGCCGTCGGGCTGAGTGAAGAATTGCTGAAGGCTTATTTCGGCACCGGAACGTCTTCGGTGGGAGGCATCCGGCTGGAAGAGATAGCCAAAGACTATATCACGTTCCACGACAACGGGTTCATGCCGGATGAAGTAGAGCCTTTATTGCCGCATATCGGACAGTTCTCTTACCGGAAAGACGGAGAGAAACATGCCTGGAACCCTGAAACCATCAGTGCCCTTCAGCTCGCCACACGCACGGGAAGCTATGCCAAGTTCAAGGAATACACCCGCAAGGCGGACGAGAAAGAGCATCCCATTTTCTTGCGCGACTTCTTCTCCTTCAAGCGCAACCCCATTCCGGTAGAAGAAGTGGAGCCGGTAGAGGATATAGTAAAACATTTCGTGACGGGAGCCATGTCGTTCGGCGCCATCAGCAAGGAAGCCCACGAGGCAATGACGCTTGCGATGAACAAGCTGGGCACACGGAGCAATACGGGCGAGGGAGGCGAGGATTCGGACCGCTTTCACGATACGTTCGACGGCATCTCGCTCTGTAGCAAGACCAAGCAGGTGGCATCGGGGCGTTTCGGAGTGACCGCCGAATACCTGGTGAATGCCGAAGAGATACAAATCAAGGTGGCGCAGGGAGCCAAGCCCGGTGAAGGCGGACAGCTTCCGGGCTTCAAGGTGAACGAGGTCATCGCCCGTACGCGCCATTCCATTCCGGGCATCTCATTGATTTCACCTCCGCCCCATCACGATATCTACTCCATCGAGGATTTGGCTCAGCTCATCTTTGACTTGAAGAACGTGAATCCGAAAGCCCAAATCAGCGTGAAACTGGTGGCAGAGAGCGGTATCGGAACCATAGCCGCCGGCGTAGCGAAGGCGAAAGCCGACCTGATTGTGATTTCGGGAGCCGAAGGAGGCACAGGGGCTTCGCCCGCCTCATCAATGCGCTATGCGGGCATCCCGCCCGAAATAGGGTTGAGCGAGACTCAGCAGACACTGGTGCTGAACGGCTTGCGCGGACAGGTACGCCTGCAGACCGACGGACAACTGAAGACCGGACGGGATGTTATCAGCATGGCATTGCTGGGAGCCGAAGAGTTCGGTTTCGGTACGGCGGCACTGATTGTCTTGGGATGTGTGATGATGCGTAAGTGCCATGCCAACACGTGCCCGGTGGGCGTAGCTACCCAGAATCCGGAGTTACGCGACCATTTCCGCGGGAAATACGAATATGTAGTCAATTTCTTCCGCTTCCTGGCACAGGAGGTGCGCGAGTATCTTGCCGAAATGGGCTTTAAGCACCTCGATGACATTGTAGGACGTACCGACCTCATCGAAATCAAGCCCCGTCAAATGGGAAGCAAGGCAGCCCTACTCGACTTCGGCCGCATCCTGCATCAGGTGAACAACGGGTCGGCACTGCACAATGTCACTACACAAAAGCACGATATAGATAATGTGAAAGACGTAGCGATGCTTGCCGCTGCCCGTGAGGCGTTGGAGAGCAAGAAAGAAGTATCGCTGGAATATGCCATTGCCAATACCGACCGTGCAGTAGGCACGATGCTCTCGGGAGCCGTAGCGTTGAAGTATGGTGAGGCAGGCTTGCCCGACCAGACCATCAACGTGAAGTTCAAAGGCTCGGCAGGACAGAGTTTCGGCGCTTTCCTGACCCACGGCATCAGCTTCAAGCTGGAAGGGGAAGCCAACGATTATTTGGGCAAGGGCTTGAGCGGAGGCCACATTTCAGTACAGCCTCCTGTACGGAGCAATTTCGATGCCGAGAAGAATACCATCGTGGGCAATACCCTGCTCTACGGTGCTACAAGCGGCGAAGTGTATATTAACGGACGTGCCGGAGAGCGGTTTGCGGTGCGCAATTCGGGTGCCATAGCCGTAGTAGAAGGCGTAGGCGACCATTGTTGCGAATACATGACCGGCGGTCGGGTGGTCGTATTGGGAGAAACCGGACGTAACTTTGCCGCCGGTATGAGCGGAGGCGTGGCTTACGTGTGGGACAAGAACCATAACTTCGACTATTTCTGCAACATGGAAATGGTGGAACTCTCCTTGCTGGAAGACTCCACCGCCCGTAAGGAACTGCACGAACTGGTACGCCAGCATTACCTCTACACGGGGTCGCAATTGGCACGCACCATGCTCGACAACTGGAGCCGTTACGTAGACGAGTTCATTCAGGTGACGCCGATTGAATACAAGAAGGTGCTTGCCGAAGAGCAGATGCGCAAACTCCAGCAAAAGATTGCCGAAGTGCAAAGAGACTACTAAATATAAATTAAGAATGAAGAATTAAGAATGAAGAATGGGTAGATGTCACTCTTCATTCCTCGTTCCTGATTCTTCATTCCTCATTCTTAATTCTTCATTTAATATATTATGGGAAATCCTAAAGCATTCTTAACCATACCCCGTCAGGAAGCCGGCTACCGGCCGATACACGAACGGATTACTGACTTCAGTGAAGTAGAACAGACACTCAATACCAGCGACCGCAAATTGCAAGCCTCGCGCTGTATGGATTGCGGCGTACCCTTCTGCCATTGGGCATGCCCGCTGGGCAACCGCCCGCCCGAATTTCAGGACGCAATGTATAAAGGAAAGTGGGAAGAAGCCTTCCAGATACTGAGCCGCACCAATGACTTTCCGGAGTTTACCGGACGCATCTGCCCCGCCTTGTGCGAGAAGAGCTGCGTGCTGCAACTGAGTATTCATGCGCCGGTCACCATCCGCGAAGATGAAGCCGCCATCATCGAAGCGGCGTTCCGCGAAGGCTACATCAAGCCGAAACACTATCCGCGCAACGGGAAGAAAGTGGCGGTTATCGGATCGGGACCTGCCGGGCTTGCCGCCGCCAACCAGCTGAACAAGAAAGGATATGAAGTAACCGTATTCGAGAAGTTGGAATACATCGGCGGATTGCTCCGCTTCGGCATCCCCAACTTCAAACTGGGAAAGAACATCATCGACCGGCGCATCAGGCTGATGGAAGCAGAAGGGGTGACGTTCAAGCCCAATACTGAAATCAACGTGCAGAAGCTGCCCGAAGGCTTCGACGCTTATTGCGTATGCACCGGCACCCCCCAGGCACGCGACCTCGCCATCCCCGGACGAGACCTGAAAGGCATCCATTTCGCAATGGAGATGCTGGCACAACAAAACCGGGTACTTGCCGGACAGACCTTCACGAAAGAAGAGCGCATCGATGCCCGAGGCAAACACGTGCTGGTGATAGGCGGAGGCGATACCGGAAGTGATTGCATCGGCACAAGCAACCGCCAAGGAGCAGCAAGCGTGACACAAATCGAGATTATGCCCAAGCCGCCCGTAGGAGATAATCCAGCCACGCCTTGGCCCCAATGGCCCGTAGTGCTGAAAACCAGCAGCAGCCACGAAGAAGGATGCACACGCCGCTGGAGTTTGTCGTCCACTAAATTCATCGGGAAAAACGGGCACGTGTGTGGTGTGGAAGTGGAAGAAGTGGAATGGGTGCCTGCGGAAGGCGGAGGACGCCCTGTAATGAAACCCACCGGCAAGAAGGAAGTCATCAAGGCAGACTTGGTATTGCTCGCCATGGGATTCCTGAAGCCGGAAGCTCCCCAGCTTCCCCCGAATGCTTTCCTGGCAGGGGATGCCGCTACCGGCGCCAGCCTCGTAGTGAAATGCATCGCCGGAGGACGGAAAGCCGCCGAAAGCATCGACCGTTTCCTTTCACCTAAAAATTAAGGATGCATTGAAACGCAGATTATTTTAATTTACGATTTGACAATTTACTATCTACTATTGGGCATTAAATCGTACTTCGTAAATCGAAAAATAGTAAATCAAAATAATCTGTGTTAATCTGCGAAAATCTGTGTTTCAACCTCAACCCCCAAAAACTCACAAACTTAAAAACTCACAAACTTATGTGTGGAATAGTCAGCATATTCAATATCAAGGAACAAACCAAACCGCTCCGCGACAAGGCACTTGCCATGGCAAAGAAAATACGTCACCGCGGACCCGACTGGAGCGGAATCTATTGCGGGCGGACCGCTATCCTTGCCCACGAGCGTTTGTCCATTGTCGACCCCCAAAGCGGAAAGCAACCCCTTTTCTCGCCCGACCATAAACAAATACTTGCCGTAAACGGCGAAATCTATAACCACCTGGACATCCGCAAGCGGTATGCGGGCAAGTACCAGTTCCAGACGGGAAGTGATTGCGAGGTGATTCTTGCCCTCTACCGCGACAAGGGCATCCATTTTCTGGACGAACTGAACGGCATTTTCGCCTTCGCCCTCTACGACGAAGAGCAGGACACCTTCCTTATTGCCCGTGACTCCATCGGCGTCATTCCCCTTTACATCGGCTATGATGCCGACGGCAAGGTGTATTGTGCCAGCGAACTGAAAGCACTCGAAGGTTTTTGCGACCGCTACGAACCTTTCCTGCCCGGACACTATTACGATAGCAAGGAGGGAAAGATGACCCGTTGGTACACCCGCGACTGGATGTCGTACGATGCCGTAAAGGATAATCCGGCATCCGTGGAAGAACTGCGTGAGGCACTCGAAGCCGCCGTACGCCGCCAGCTGATGAGCGACGTGCCCTACGGTGTGCTGCTTTCGGGAGGGCTGGACAGCTCGGTCATTTCCGCCGTTGCCAAGAAATACGCTTCCCGCCGTGTGGAAAGCAACGGGAAACAGGAGGCATGGTGGCCTCAGCTGCACTCGTTCGCCGTGGGGCTGAAAGGTGCGCCCGACCTGGCGAAGGCACGCGAGGTGGCAGACCACATCGGCACCGTGCACCACGAAATCAACTACACCATTCAGGAGGGGCTGGACGCCGTGCGCGATGTGATTTATTTCATCGAGACCTACGACGTAACCACCGTGCGCGCCTCTACGCCGATGTATCTTCTGGCACGCGTCATCAAGAGCATGGGCATCAAGATGGTGCTGAGCGGCGAAGGAGCCGATGAAGTGTTCGGCGGATACCTTTACTTCCACAAGGCGCCCGATGCGCGTGCGTTCCACGAAGAAACCCTCCGCAAGCTCTCCAAGCTCTACCTTTACGATTGCCTGCGTGCCAACAAGTCGCTTGCGGCATGGGGCGTGGAAGGGCGCGTGCCTTTCCTCGACAAGGAGTTCCTCGACGTGGCGATGCGGCTCAACCCTGCCGCCAAGATGTGTCCCGGAAAGACCATCGAAAAGAAAATCGTGCGCGAGGCATTTCAGGATATGCTCCCGGCAGGAGTGGCATGGCGTCAGAAAGAGCAGTTCAGCGACGGGGTGGGCTACAGCTGGATAGATACGCTGAAAGCCGTCACTTCGCAAGCCGTAAGCGACGAACAGATGGCACATGCCGCCGAGCGTTTCCCCGTCAACACACCGATGAACAAGGAAGAGTATTATTACCGCAGCATCTTCGAGGAATATTTCCCCAGCGAGAGTGCCGCCCGAAGCGTGCCCAGCGTGCCCAGCGTGGCTTGCTCCACCGCCGAGGCGCTTGCCTGGGACGAGGCTTTCAAGAACATGAACGAGCCGAGCGGACGCGCCGTAGCAGGGGTGCACGAGGAGGCATACGCCAAAGTTTCACAGGAGTTAAGAAGTTAAGGAGTTAAGAAGTTAAGGAGTTAAGTCAATACTTTTACTAATGCTTCCACCAACAAAACTATTGGCTTAACTCCTAACGGAGCGTAGCGGAGTGATAACTCCCTTTTAACTCCTGATTGGCATTATTAATTATTAACTATTAATTATTAACTGATGAAGATAGAATTTACCAAAATGCAAGGGGCAGGCAACGACTACATCTACGTCAACACCCTGATATATCCCCTGCCGAATCCCGAAGAGCTGGCGGTGGCGTGGAGCCGCCCCCATACGGGCATCGGAAGCGACGGGCTGGTGCTGATAGGCTCGTCCGGCAAGGCGGATTTCAGCATGCGCATCTTCAACGCTGACGGTTCGGAAGCCAAGATGTGCGGCAACGCCAGCCGCTGCATCGGAAAGTATGTGTACGAGTACGGTCTGACCCGTAAGACCGAAGTGACTCTCGACACGCTTTCGGGCATCAAGACCCTCCGCCTGCATGTGGAGGACGGCAAGGTGGACGCCGTGACGGTGGATATGGGCATCCCGGCGGATATTCATCCCGTCGATTTGGGCGAGGGGTATCCTTATCGCGAAGGCATTGCCGTATCGATGGGCAACCCGCATCTGGTGATTTTCGTGGACGATATGGAGCAGGTGGATTTGCCTCGTGTGGGACCGGTGCTGGAACATCATCCGCTCTTCCCCGACCGTGTGAACGTGGAGTTCGCGCAGGTATTGGCTCCCGGCCGTGTCCGCATGCGTGTATGGGAACGCGGTTCGGGCATCACGATGGCATGCGGCACCGGAGCGTGCGCCACCGCCGTGGCATCGGCATACACCCACCGTTGCCCCGGAGAATCGGACATCATCATGGACGGGGGCACGCTCCGCATCCGCTGGGCAGGCGAAGGCACCCGCCTCTTCATGACCGGCCCCGCCGAGAAAGTATTCGACGGTGTGATAACCGTGTGAATCTGCTTCACCACAGATTACACAGATTTTTATTGAACACAGAACCACAGAAACACAGAAGAATTTATTTTAATAATCTGTGTAATCTGTGGTGAGAAAACTCAAAAACTCAATATGGCACTACTCAACGAACATTTCCTGAAACTGAAGGGGAGCTACCTCTTCTCCGATATAGCGAAAAAAGTAAAGGCTTATCAAGTAACCCATCCGGGCGAACCAATCATCCGCCTGGGCATCGGCGACGTGACCCGTCCCCTGCCGCAGGCATCCATCGAGGCAATGCACCGCGCCGTGGACGAAATGGCATCATCTGCGACCTTCCACGGCTACGGTCCCGAGCAGGGATACGATTTCCTCATCGAAACCATCATCAAGCACGACTTCGCGCCGCGCGGCATCCAGCTCAGCCCCTCCGAAGTATTCATCAGCGACGGGGCGAAGAGCGACACGGGCAATATCGGCGAACTCTTGCGTTGGGATAACAGTATGGGCATCACCGATCCGGTCTATCCTGCCTATATCGACAGCAACGTGATGTGCGGGCGTGCAGGTACGCTGGGCGAAGACGGACGCTGGAGCAACATTACTTACCTGCCCTGCACCGCCGCAAACGGCTTTGTCCCAGCCATCCCCGACCACCGCATCGACCTGATCTACCTGTGCTATCCCAATAACCCTACAGGCACCACGCTCACGCGCGACCAGCTGAAGCAATGGGTCGACTATGCGCTGGCTAACGATACGCTCATCATCTTCGATGCCGCCTACGAGGCTTACATCCACGATGACGATGTTCCCCATTCCATCTACGAGATACGCGGGGCGAAAAAAGTAGCCATCGAGATACGCAGCTTCTCGAAAACCGCCGGCTTTACGGGCGTGCGTTGCGGCTATACCGTGGTGCCCAAGGAAGTGACCGCCGCTACCCTCGATGACGAGCGCGTCCCGCTCAATCCCTTGTGGAACCGGCGCCAGTGCACCAAGTTCAACGGCACCAGCTACATCACCCAGCGTGGTGCCGAGGCGGTCTATTCGCCCGAAGGCAGGGCACAGGTGAAGGAAACCATCGCCTACTATATGGAAAACGCCCGTACGATGCGCGAAGGTCTGACCCGTGCCGGCTACCGGGTGTTCGGAGGCATAAACGCGCCTTATCTGTGGGTGCAGGCTCCCGAAGGGATGACCTCGTGGAAGTTCTTCGACGAGCTGCTTTACCGTGCCCACATCGTCAGCACGCCCGGCGTAGGCTTCGGCCCCAGCGGCGAAGGCTACCTGCGCCTCACCGCCTTCGGCAAGCGCGAGGATTGCGAGGAAGCCATCCGGCGTATCGGCAAGCTCTGATATTTCACCACAGAGGCACACAGAGTTTTTATTTATTGAATATCCGCAAACATCCCATGTAGGGGCGTATCGCATACGCCCTGAAGACATCCACGTGGATTAGTTGACGTATTCGGGCGTATGCGATACGCCCCTACAAGGCAATTGGGTGAAATGCGGATATTCAAATTTTATTTTTTTTCTGTGTGCCTCTGTGCCTTTCATTACGCTGGATTACAAATCCAGCGTGACAAAATCTAGCATGACAAATTAAGAATAAACTTAGACCTGATATAAATTATCGGCATTAAGAAAGTTTTGTTATCTGCCTGATACCATAAAAAACATTTTCTTCTAATTTTGTGACATGAAATAACAAAAGACTACTCATTATGTTGCAAAAAATCAGACAAGTAATAGCTTTCCTATTCTTTTGCATCGTCACGCTTTTGTTCCTCGACTTTACAGGGACATTGCATGCATGGTTCGGATGGATGGCTAAGATTCAGTTCTTGCCGGCTGTATTGGCACTCAATGCCGGCGTTGTGCTCCTTCTTATAGTGCTTACTTTCGTATGCGGACGCATTTACTGTTCCGTTATCTGCCCGTTGGGAGTCTTTCAAGACATCGTGGCGCGGATAGGACGAGGGAAGAAAAAACTTCCTTATACGTATTCGAAAGCGAAAAACGTGTTGCGTTATAGCGTATTGGTCGTGTTCTTGGCGTTGATGGCAGGCGGACTCACTTCGATTGCCGCACTGATTGCCCCTTATAGCGCCTACGGAAGAATCGCCAACAACCTGTTTGCTCCCGTCTATCAATGGGGAAACAACCTGCTGGCCTATTTTGCAGAACGTGCCGACAGCTACGCTTTCTATGAAACCGAGGTGTGGCTGAAGAGCCTTCCGACATTCCTCATCGCCCTGCTTACCTTTATAATAATAGGTGTATTGGCGTGGCGGAACGGACGTACGTATTGCAACACCATCTGTCCTGTAGGGACCGTGTTGGGGGTTATCTCTAAATTTTCGTTGTTCCGAATCGAAATCGATAAAGAGAAATGCAGGAAATGCAACTTGTGCGCACGCCGTTGCAAGGCGGCTTGCATTGATATTCCGAACGCAGCTGTAGACCATAGCCGGTGCGTGACTTGCTTCGACTGCCTGAAGCAATGCAAGCACGATGCCATCCACTATCGTTTTGCCTACGGAAAGAAAGAAGCCACTCCGTCACAACCTACTTCGCAACCCAAGGATAAGGGACGGCGTGAGGTACTGGCAGGGTCGTTGTTGCTCCTTGCCTCCGCAGCCAAGGCACAGGCTGTAAAGAAAGCCGAAATCGTTAAACTGGACGGCGGGCTTGCTGACATCATCGACAAGCAGGCACCGAAACGCCAGACTCCGATTACTCCTCCGGGTTCGCAAAGCGCACGCAATATGCAGCAACATTGCACTGCTTGCCAGCTTTGCGTATCGGTCTGCCCCAACGAAGTGCTCCGTCCTTCTTCTTCGCTTGACACGTTCATGCAACCTACCGCATCGTACGAACGCGGTTATTGCCGCCCCGAATGCACGAAATGTTCGGAAGTCTGTCCGACGGGTGCCATTCACCTGATAGATAAAGCCGAAAAGTCTGCCATCCAGATAGGCCATGCCGTATGGGTGAAAGAACGCTGCATCCCGCTCACCGATGGACAAGCATGTGGAAACTGTGCACGCCATTGCCCCACAGGAGCTATTCTGATGATTCCTTCCGACCCGTCTGATCCCGAGTCGCTCAAGATTCCGGCGATAGACACCGAGAAGTGCATCGGATGTGGAGCCTGTGAGAACCTGTGTCCGGCACGCCCGCTCAGCGCCATCTACGTAGAAGGCCACGAAGTCCACCGAATCATTTAAAACATACACCACAGATTACACAGATTAAATCAATTATTTAAATCCGTGTAATCTGTGGTGAAAAATTACATCAACAAATTACACTGCTATTATGAACAAACAAGATAACCGCATGAACCGCAGGGATTTCCTGAAAATAGTAGGCATCAGCACCGCCGGTACCGCCGCAGCCCTGACGGGATGCTCCCCCAAAGAATCAGCCGAGACATCTGCACAAAGCCCTGTGCCAACGGGCAAGATGACTTACCGCAACTTCCCGCCTTCAAAAGACCAAGTCTCCATTCTGGGCTACGGATGTATGCGCTGGCCTACGCTCCCCGCACCCGAGAAAGGCGGAAACGTCATCGACCAGGAAGAGGTGAACCGCCTGATAGACTACGCCATCGAACACGGAGTGAATTACTTCGATACGGCACCCGTATATGTGCAGGGCTGGTCGGAAACCTCGACAGGCATCGCCCTGAAACGACACCCGAGAGAAAAATACTTCATCGCCACCAAGATGTCGAACTTCGACCTTACGGACTTCAAGTCGAGCGTAGAAATGTACCACGACTCGATGAAGAAGCTCCAGACGGACTACATCGACTACTACCTGCTCCACTCGCTGGGCAACACCGGCAAGCGCAGCTTCCAGAACCGCTTCATCGACAACGGCCTGCTCGATTACTTAATCAAGGAGCGTGAGGCAGGACGCATCCGTCACCTGGGCTGGTCGTTCCACGGAAGCAAGGAAGAGTTCGACAAGATACTGGCATACCACGAGCAGGTGCACTGGGATTTCATCCAAATCCAGCTGAACTATTCCGACTGGAAGCACGCATCGGGCAGAAACGTCAACGCTGACTACCTGTATGCCGAAATCTCCAAGCGGAACATTCCGATGGTTATCATGGAACCCCTGCAGGGAGGACGCCTGTCGAAAGTGCCCGAACACATCGTAGCACGTCTGAAGACACGCAACCCCGAAAACAGCGTCGCTTCGTGGGCATTCCGCTTTGCCGGCACACCGCCCATGGTGCTCACCGTACTGAGCGGCATGACCTACATGGAGCATCTGCAAGACAACATCCGCACCTATTCGCCGCTGGTACCGCTCACCCAGGAGGAACAGCAATTCCTGCTCGATACCGCCGAGCTGATGCTCAAATACCCCACCATCCCATGCAACAACTGCCAATACTGCATGCCTTGCCCCTATGGCATCGACATTCCGGGGGTATTGCTCCACTACAACAAATGTGTGAACGAAGGCAATATGCCGCAAAGCAAGCTCGACCCCAACTACGCCGAGGCACGCCGCACCTTCCTGATAGGCTACGACCGCAGCGTGCCGAAGTTGCGCCAGGCATCCCACTGCATCGGGTGTGAGCAATGCAATCCGCATTGCCCGCAGTACATCGATATCCCACGCGAAATGCAACGCATCGACCAGTATGTGGAAAAATTGAAGCAGGAAACATTGTGAATCAGGAGTTAGAGGGAGTTAAGAAGTTAAGGAGTTAAGGAGTTAAGGAGTTAAGCCAATACCTTCACTCCTGCTTCCACCAACAAAACTATTGGCTTAACTCCTAACGAAGCGGAGCGGAGTGATAACTCCTTTTAACTCCTTAACTCCTGATTGGCATAAACCGTAAATAGTAAATCGCAAAATCGTAAATTAAAAAGATGAACCAACTTATCTCCCTCCTCCATGCAGGAGGTTATTCGTGCGTCATTGCCAACCGTGGTGAGACGCGCACGTTTACGCAACGTGGCGTAGCCGATCTTTATACCTTATATAATAATGACCCTGCTTTTATGCAAGGTGCCACCATAGCCGACAAAGTCATCGGCAAGGGAGCCGCCGCCCTGATGATATTGGGCGGAATGACGGAAGTCTATGCCGATGTGTTAAGCACCCCCGCACGAAAGTTATTCGAACAATATGGAGTAAAAGTGTCTTGCGCACAGGAAGTGCCTCACATCATCAACCGCCAGCAGACCGGATATTGCCCATTGGAAACAGCATGCGGAGAAGAAACCGACCTGCAACGGCTTTACCAGATTATCACCGATTTCGTTATGGCGCACAAATGAGAAACTGTTTTGAATTTCTCCAAAAAGTTTCTTATACTATATGCGGTATAGATTTATGATTTTAATGAAACATAACTATTCACCACAGAGTGCCACAGAAGAATAGGTCAATAAACAATATGCTAATGCGAAAATAAATTAGCACATTGCCCTATTATTCATTGACACATTAAATCTGTGTACCTGTGTCCTCCGTAGTGAGAAAGACAGCTACATTGCCTTTCCAGAAGGAATTATAAGTATCAGCAGTTTCAATGCACTGAAACTGAAGTTTCAAGATATATAAACTATAGTTTCAATGTAAATAAACTATAGTTTCAGTATAATAAAACCAGGCTGAAACCAGGCTGCTTTGCCAAAGGCTTCCGGCTGATGCGCCCAATGAAGCTATATGCCTGCGCGGACCAACCGGACAGGGAAAAAGAAAAGCCACGGATTACACCGGTCTGAATGGAGGTTCGATGGAATGGGAATCGGTGTAATCTGTGGCGGGAAAGTTTTTTGAGGCAATCGTGCCCCTAAAGAGAGAGTTATCCGATTTTACTGATTTTCTTCAGTTTTTCTTCGTCCACAATCTTGATTTTACGCCCGTCGATGATAATCAGTTTCTCGGCGGCAAAGTTCGACAGAGTACGGATAGCATTCGATGTCGTCATATTCGACAAATTGGCAAGGTCTTCACGCGAAAGATAAATACTCAGCGTACATTGGTCTTCCTCCAATCCGTACGTATCTTTCAGGAACAAGAGCGATTCGGCAAGGCGTCCACGGATATGCTTTTGCGTCAGGTTTACCGTACGCGCATCCGAAATACCCAGATCTTTCGACAGCTGACGGATGAAATACATCGCCAACTCCGCATTTTGGACCACCAATTCTTCAATAACAGCCATCGGAATCAGGCACATCGTACAAGGTTCGAAAGCCGCCGCCGCCGTCACAAAGTTTTCATGCGCGAAATAGGCACGATAGGCAAAATATTCCTTGTTCTTCACAACCCGGATAATCTGGCTGCGCCCACCTACTCCGTCCTTATAAATTTTTACCTTGCCATTCAACAGACACATCATATACTGCGGAGTTTCGCCTTCGCAATAAATAACCTCATTTTTCTTGTATTTTTGAATTGTAAAGTTCTGCGCAAGATATTCACGTTGCGCCTCTGTAAGAGGTTGCCATAAATCGGGGATACTTTCGGCAATCTCGGCTTCTGTCAGTTCCTTCTTTACCATAGGTGCTATAAAACGATGTTGTGGAGCACAAAGGTAGTAAGAAAAAATGAAAATCTTTATTTCAAACCCTAAAAATTGCCTCCGTGACACGAGGATTTATTATATATTTGCCTTTAGAATGGCAAATATGAAAATTGTACAGGGTTTTATATGCTGGATTGTCCTGCTCTTACTGGCAATATGTCCGGCACGGGGAGAGATAGGCTCGTTTCAGAAATCTTTACCTCACAAGACTGATGTGCCCGATTCCATCCTGACACATATATTCAATGCCGCCAACTTCTATGCCTCTGAAGTGGAAGAATACAAGGCTGAATTATACTTGAAAGGCCTGCTGAAAATCCACAAACGAAACCGTATCATCAAGTACATCCCTTCGATGTTCCGTTTGGAGAAAGGAGTGAACTCATACATCCACGAGTCCATCAGCAAGCTTCACTATACAGCTCCCAGTATCTACGACCGGAAGGTACAGTCGATATCGAGCACGTTTCCGGGAAGCGAAAGCCGTTTCTTCGATATAGCCGACTTCCTGAAGTTCAACCTCTATGCTCCTTCCATCATGGAAGACAAAGTACTTTCCCCACTCAGCAAGGAATCAAGCATCCATTACAATTACCTGCTCGACTCGGTCGCCTACCGCCGTAACGGAAAAATCTACAAGCTGCGTATCATCCCACGCTATCCCAGTACCCAGCTATTGGAAGGGTCGTGCTGGATTTCTTCCAGTGACTGGACCATCCGCTACCTCGATTTTCAAGGGAAATATGACCTGATAACCTTCCACATCACCATGTATATGGGCGACACGCCAGAAACCAAGTACCTGCCACACATGATGAACCTCGACATCCGCTTCAAGTTCCTGCGCAACGATCTGGAAATGAATTGTACTGGCTGGCTCAATTACGAAGAGGTAAAATTTCATAAAAAGTCGGACCTGCCCGACAAATGGTTGACAAAAGACCAACAGCGATATAACCTGACCGACTCGTACACACTAACCTGCGACACCACCCGGCTCATGCACGACCGTGATTCTTTCGCACGTATCCGTCCGCTACCACTCAGCGATATGGAAGACAGCCTTTACCAAGCTTATAACGAACGCCGTAGAATAAGTCCGGAAGATACACTGAAAGCTCCTCCTACCAAACTCCGCAAAAATCTGGTACTTCTGGGGCAGATGGGCGATGCCTTGATAAGCAGCTATAACATTGACATCAACAAAATAGGAAATATCTCCTGTTCGCCGCTTATCAACCCGTTGTTAATCAGCTATAGCCACCGTAACGGAATCTCTTACCGGCAAGAATTCAAATACAACAAACTGTTTCATAACGGACGGCTGCTTCATCTGGTGCCGCAAATCGGCTATAACTTCACGAAAAAAGAATTTTATGCCAAACTTGACGGAGAATATGTCTACAATCCCCGAAAACACGGAGCCATTTCTGTAAGTGTAGGAAACGGTAACCGCATCTACAGCAGTATCGTGCTCGACCAGCTTCAGGCTCAGCCCGACAGTACATTCAGCTTTGACGGACTGGAACTGGATTACTTCAAGGATGTGTATCTCAACGTTTCGCACAACATCGAAATCATCAACGGGCTGACGTTATGGACTGGTGTATCGATGCATTGGCGTCATGCTGTCAACGGCACTCCCGAAGTGGCACAGCGGGTAAGGTTACGCTACAATAGCTTCGCCCCCCGGCTGCGCATCGAATGGACCCCATGCATGTACCATTATTATACCAACGGCAACCGCAAAGTAAATATAGGTTCACGCTATCCTACTTTCCTTATCGACTATGAACGGGGCATCAAAGTACTGAACAACTCTGGAGCCTACGAACGTTTCGAGTTCTCTGCCGAACAGAAAATCCGGATACGTGGTATGCATACCATTGCCTACCACGTAGGAGGAGGTTTTTTTACCAACCAGGATGACATGTATTTTGTAGATTATGTCAATTTTGCCAACCGCAACCTGCCACAAGGCTGGAACGATGATATCGGCGGCACCTTCCAGATGCTTGATTCACGCTGGTACAATGCCTCACGCCATTACATCCGGGGTAATATGACTTACGAAACACCGTTCTTGCTACTCTATCCGGTAGGCAGTCTGCTGTCCTTCATCCAGAAAGAACGGCTGTATGGGGGCATCCTCTTTATGCCACACCTTAACCCCTATATCGAATTAGGGTATGGCATAGGCACGCACATCTTCGATTTCGGCATTTTCATAGGCAATGAGCAAGGCAAATTCACTTCGGTAGGATGTAAATTCACTTTCGAACTATTCAACCGTTAATCATTCTAGTGCCTCTCCCTGCACATTCTGTGTGGTCCGTGTTCAAAATAAAACTATTTCCTGAGAAAAGCATCCTTCCGGCAAAACCAGAAGCGGATATGGTGTGCCAGACTCCACCACGGGCGCAGCACATCGAAGATTGGTAAAAACACGCCGAACTTCTCGCCCAAATCCCACGCTGTATGATACCATATATGCATCACCGCCAGCAAACGGACCAGCCACAGCCCTGCAGCCATACCTGCCCATATCCATTGCCCGCTTACCAGGCCTACAGCAAAAGCAACGGCACATCCCAGATGAAACAAGAAACATGTCCACGTTTCCAACGCATTCAGCAACGGTGCCACACCCTGGTAGAAACGTCCCGTCAATACGCTTCCCAACATCTCTTCCCTCCAGCTTTTCCGGGAAACAGGCAATGGCAGACGTACAATGCTTTCCTTTCCCCGTGCTACCCGTGTGTTATACCTGTCGGCAATGGCATTCACCAGCAAATCGTCTTCACCACGCTGCAACTGCAAATGACTGCTGAAGCCCTTGTGTTCCAGATAGGCACGCTTGCGATATGCCAGATTATGCCCAAGTCCCATATAAGGATGCCCGGCAAGTGCCATGCCGAGGTAACGCAGCGAACGGAAAAAAGCATCTGTCCTGACACGCAAGGCAAACATTCCTTTCCCGTACACATAGTTGCTGTAACCCAGCACGATATCGGTTTCGGGTGTCATCTCGCGGGCAAGGCTGCGCAGCCATTCCTTACTTTCGGGTCTGGCATAAGGACTGGTCACTACCACCCATTCGTAATGACTGGCACGTATACCCATCGCCACTCCCAGTTTCTTCCGGCTCACATAACGTGCCGTTTCTGGAATAAACGTATGATACAAATTCGGATATATGTTTGCCAGACGTTTCAATATCAGTTCGTCTTCACCAGCCGACAAATCGTTCACTACAATCACTTCAAATGCCGGATAGTCCTGTTCCAGAATAGCTGCCAGGCTATCGTGCAGCAGCTCGCCCGTATCTTTGGTCACGACAATCACCGAAAGCGGAGGATATTCTACGGGATCCGTTCCAGCATCTTTCCGGAAATGGCGGTGAATCCTGCTGTAAAAGCCGCACATCACACTCATTTGAACCACAAAGAATACGACACATATACCCGCCAACAGGGCAGCAATCGAAGTAAAGTCTATCGTCATCATATCATCTCTTCTAAATAACGGTGCAAAAATAGGGCAAATCTTCATTCGATAGCAACATACGCTGATTTTTTCACCACATAATCTATAAGAACGCAACCGTATTCAGAAACTGAATTCAGAAGCTGTTTTGAATTTCTCCAAAAAGTTTTTCTTGGCTTGATGTATCTTTTTTCGTGTGTGCTTTGGGCGATTTTTTGGTCCTTTTCGCTCCTGTTCTTCGTCAGATAGCCCGCTATCTTCCTCATCACAGAAGCGAAAATGCCTCAAAAACTCATCCCAAATCAGCG
>NZ_NFKD01000047.1:0-34641 GCF_002160215.1 Bacteroides sp. An19
ATGAAGCTGACGGTAAGCCCTGCAGTCCTAAGTTCTGCCGGAACTGGATCTAGCTTCTTATACTCAAATGCTTACTGGCTTATTTTGTGTTCTGGTAAAACATGGGTAGAAATAGGGCTACTAGCTGTCTGTTTCTACCCGTTTTCTACCTCATAATGTCTTTTTCTATACAACTAATGCCTAATAAATTTGACCAAACACTTAAATATAATGAGCATGGATTTATTTACAGAATTAAAGAATATGCTAGTTACATTGTTCAGCGTAACACTGGCATACTTCGCTCCCGTTAAGGACATGGTATTTGTCATTTTCTTTATTTTTCTTATCAACATGATAGCAGGATTATTATCTGGAATCATTGTGGAAAACGAAAGATTTAACAACAAGAAATTTTTTCATTGCATTGTAGAAACATGCGTTTTTTATTTGATTGTAGGAAGCGTATTCCTAATCGGTGAAAAATTACATAACATCGATGGAGCATTACAATGCATTACGGGTGTTGTGTATGCCATCTTATACTTTTACGGTACAAACACACTGCGTAATTTAAAGAATTTGTTTCCAGAGAATAGAGTAATAGCATTCATTTATTATGTAGTCAGTTTCGAGATTGTGAAGAAAATACCGTATTTACAGCAATTCCAGGATCAACATAAGGAGGATAAAAAATGAAACAGCAACCACGTGGCCTGCGCAACAACAACCCAGGCAACATCCGCAACTCAGATGCAACCGACTGGCAGGGAGAGGTTCCTGCATCTAAAAAACGAGACAAGACCTTCGAAGAATTTGAAGACATTGCCCACGGTTACCGGGCTTTGATCAAGCTGCTGCAGAACTACCGTCGTAAGTACGGATGTCAGACGATTGCAGACTTCATCAGCCGTTGGGCACCCAGAACCGAAAACAACACATCCGGATACATTTCTCGCGTATGCAAGGAAATGCAGGTACCGACTATCTACGTTCCGGATGTAGAGGATAAGGCAACCATGTGCGCTTTTGCAGCTGCTATATCCCAGGTAGAGAACGGTGTTCCTGCCGTAATGTCGGATGTTGAATCAGGCTGGAATTTATTATGAGATCATTTATTCTTACATTCTTTACAATTGTTTTTTGTTCGGTGTTTCTCGGTTGCAAGACAGGGAAACACCTTACTTCCGACAATCACACGCAGATCATCGTACATGATAAGCTGATACCGGTATTCAAGCCTGCGGATTCTGCATCCATCCGGGCTTTGTTGGAGTGTGATTCAAATGGTAGGGTTGTGCTTTCCTGGTTGGATATGGTACAGTCGGAAAACGCACGCCTACGGTTCAAATTGGATTCTATGGGTAATCTGATGGCGGACTTTAAGGTTCCTTCAGATACAGTCTTCATACCAGGCAAAGACAGTACAATTATCCAAAAGACTGTGCAAACGGTAGAGGTGGAGAAAGAGCTTACGTCATGGCAAAAATTCTGCGTGGTGTTCACCGTTGTAGGGCTGATTCTCATTGTGCTGTTTGCATTTTTCAAAGTTCGTTCAATCTTAATTAAAGCATAATATGGCAATAGACCAGATAGCGACCGTAGAGGTCCGGGTAAATGGCGAGGAAGCCAAGCAGGAACTCAAGAATCTGGAGGCGATAGCATCCGGATTGAAAAAAGAACTGGCTGATGCTTACGAAGCTGGTGATACGTCTAAAATCAAACAGGTTACATCCGAACTTCGTAAGACTGAAGCACAGATCAAGACGTTGAAGAAAGATACTACGGCGCTTACTGAGGTGATGAACAACCTTGATAAAGCAACGCCGAAAGAACTTCGTGCTACTCTGACGGCCATAAATAGACAACTGAACAGTGGTTACATCAAGCGAGGATCAGCGGAATGGAAATACTACCAGCAGCAGGCTAAACTGGTGACAGCCGAACTTCAGAAGATCAAGACGGAGGTGCAGGAAACCGAGAGCTGGATTTCTCGCTTCAATAACGGGCTGACGAAGTGGGGCGGCTTACTGGCGACTGGTGCTGCTACACTCACTGGAGTTTCCATGGCATTGAATACCCTTCGTAATAACCGTGACTCCAAGGAATCTTCTCAAGCAGAGCTGAAAGCTTTGACTGGGTTGGACGATTCATCTATTCAGTGGCTTACCGAACAGGCGGAGAAGCTGTCTACTACCATGGATGAATCTGGTTTACGTATCCGTCAGTCATCCGACGAGATTCTTCAGGCATATATGTTGATCGGCTCTAAGAAACCGGAGCTGCTAAAAGATAAAGAAGCCCTAAACGCCGTTACTATCGAAGCCATGCGTCTGGCGGCGGCTGCAAAAATCGACTTGAAGGATGCTGTAACGGCTACTACCGTTTCTCTGAATATGTATGGCGAATCTGCTGATCAGGCGGCGCGTTACGTGAACGTACTGGCTGCCGGTTCTAAAGAGGGTGCAGCTGATGTATCGGCCCAGGCTGCCGCAATCAAGAATGCAGGTGTGGCTGCCTCCGGAGCTGGAGTAAGTATTGAACAGCTTCAAGGTACAATCCAGATGCTGGCGGAGAAAGGGCTGGAGGCAGAGCCGGCAGGTACCGCACTTCGTAAGTTCTTCCTGGTATTACAGACTGGACCGGATGAAACGAATCCGAAAGTGGTTGGTTTACAGACTGCGCTCGAGAATCTGAATAAAAAGTCATTGTCAGCTGCACAGATCCAGACTATGTTCGGCGAAGAAGCCTACTCTGCCGCTACCATCTTGATAGATAATGCAGATAAGGTGCGTCAATATACCGAAGCCGTGACGGATACCAATATCGCTATGGAACAGGCAGCCATTAACTCTGATACCAACGAAGCTAAGATGGCGCAGTACCGTAATAGTATCAAGGAGGCAGGTATCGAGCTGATGGAGCGGCTTAATCCATCATTGTCACTCCTGACCGGATGGACAACAAAGATCATCGTGGCTCTTCCAAAACTGATAGATTGGTTTATAAAGTACAAAGGAATTATCATTACATCAACTGCTGCTATAACTGCATATACAGTTACGGTAAACGCATCCACAATAGCTACCAAGCTGTACGAAACCTGGACAAAATTGGCAACAGTAGCAACACGAGGTTTCAATACGGTACTAAAGGCAAATCCTTTTGGGTTAGCTGTAGCTGGTTTGACGGCTATTGCAACGGCTCTGATGACTTACGTGATTCCGAATACTCGGAAAGCCAAAGACGAGCAGAAGTCATACAATGAAGAATTGGAGAAAATGACTAAAATTTCAGATTCGTTTGTTGATATAAATAAGCGTGCTGATAATTTAAGCAAACTGAATGATCGTCAGAAACAGAATCTTAAAACGGACGCTCAAGAGGAGTTGGCTATTATAGAGGATAAACTTACAAAAGAAGAGATTGCTTACAACGAACAGTTTGAAAAAGAAAAAAAACGTATTCAGGAGCGTGACGATATAAATGAAACTACTAGAAAAGTTCTGCTGAAGGGACTTGATGGTAAATTCAAAGCGCAAAGACAAGCGATTGAAGCTTTGGCTAAACAAAGGACAGAACTTCAAAATATCATTGATAAAATTCCTGATATAGTAACTCCGGTTGTGGATTCAGACCCAAATCCAACTGAAGGCGGAAGCAATAGTTCTCCTGCGACAAAAGAAAATCCTCAGGTAACGGCAGAGAATAAACGGTACTACGATGAACTGGCAGACCTGAAGAAGTCGTACCTCGCCAGCGACGAGATGACACAGCAGGAATATAGTCAGTTTATGGAAGATCTGGAGATGCGTCACCTCGAGAACATGCTGGCCATTGCCGGACTGGAACCAGAGAAACGGCAACAGATCGAGCAGAAGATCCTCGAAGCACGAATTAAGTACAAAGAAGAGTGTGAAAAATTGGATGAAGAAGATGCTAAAAAATCATCCGAAGAAGCGTTCACAAGGCTGGAGAAGCAATACCAGTTGGAGATAGAGAAAGCTACGCAAAAACATTATGACGGTTTGTCATCCGAGCAGGAATATCGTCAGCAACTGATGGACATTCAGAATGAATATTATGATCAGGTACTTTCTTCTTCCGAAATTTCCGAAGAAAAGAAAGCTGAGATTATTGACAAAAAACAGAAAGAGAGTCTTGAAAAATCTCGTAAAAATTATGAAGAAAATCAGCGTAAGGTAAGAGAGCAGCTTTCATTTGCGCAAAACATCGGACAACAATTTGGTGAAGCGTTTGCGGAAATGTTGACAGATTCAGAAACTTCTTTGGGCGACTTTATGAAGGAAACTCTAAAAATCATACTGGATAGTCTTCAGAAGATGATGATAGCTTATATTGCTGAAACACAAATGAAGAATATAGCTACTTTGGGACTGGTCGGGATTGTTAAAGCTGCTGCTGAAATAGCATTGATAACAGCTGCATTTCAGAGTGCAAAGGCTATAATCAGTGGATTTGAAACGGGTGGTTACACCGGTACCGGAAGACATGATGAGCCCAAAGGTATAGTCCATGCTGGTGAATTTGTCGCTAACCGTTATGCCGTGCAGAATCCGGCTGTTCGTCCGGTTCTGGACTTAATTGATCAGGCGCAACGGAACAATACCATCGGTAGCCTGACTGCAAAAGATGTTTCTGCGGTTTTATCAGGTGTTACATCAACAACAAACAATACCTACTATCAGCAAAGTGTACCTGCTGATAACGGAATGTCTGTTATTATGCTGAAGGCGGTAAAGGTTATTGATTCACTTAATAAGAGATTGGATGAACCGATCTATACATATACTCGGGCTACTGGCAAGATGGGAGTAAACGAAGCTCAAGACTTGGTGGCTCGTATGAAAAACAATGTATCAAGGAGGATTAAATTATGACCAGATTATTCATCGACGGTCAGGAGGTTGTACTTTCTGAAAATTTTGAACTCGAATTGATAACAGAGAATCCGTATTTCACTCGCAATGGAGAATATACTTATGATATAGATATCGATTTGAGAGATCCTGGTAATCGGAGAATCTATCAGAATATCAACAGGTCTGATGTCACAAAAGGACTAAAGAACCGTAAGGCGACATTAATGTCAGGAGCCCTTGAAATAATATCAGGTGTGGAGGTTGTTCTTTCGATTGAAAATTATACCGCTAAAATTCAGATCGTAGCTGGTAATTCCCAGTTGAATTACGAAGGGGGTGATACGGATATACGAAGTATGGTTCTTGATGGGATTTCAATGACTTCGCAGCAGGCTATTGATACGTTATTCGGTAAATTTCCGGAAAACAACGTCGTATATCCGCCGGTGGTTAATTACACTGAATCGGACGGAAGTTTTTCGATATTAAACAACGTAGAGGTGGGCGAAGATATATCCTTCACAGATGTAGAAAACATATCTCCTCAGTATTATCTGTTGTATGTGATAGAGAATTTGATAACGAAGTTAGGATTCACAAAGGGAATAAATGAGCTGGAGGATGATCCTGTATGGAGCAGATTATTTATCGTTAATCCATATAAGGATTCAGTACTACAAGAGCTGCTGCCTGACTGGACGATAAATGAGTTTATTGAGCAGATTGAATTATACCTTGACTGTATCATTGTTATAGATAAGGTAGATAAAAAATTCAATATAATCAGTTTAAATAAATATTTTGAAAATCAGGATATTGTTTATTTAGACGATGTTGTTGATGACAGTACCGAAAAGACATACGACGTGGATACGAATTATGCGTTTGCATATACTTATGTATCTTATGATTTACCCAGTGATGAATATTACAATTACCTGAAATTGAAAGAGGGTGTAAGAGAGAATTGTTCTACTGTTTCCAGTCCTGAGTGGGATGATTTTAAAACCAAGTATGATCAGTATTATTCCGGCCCCTATATCTTACATTCAGAAGACTATGGGCTTGATTATGTTGTTACCGATTATTCTGTTTCTGGAGAAACCAAAAAAGGTCTGATAATCGTTGACCGATTCAAGGATGCGGGTAATTTAGATTCACGGGATAAAAGTTCATTCCAGATTGTACCTGCTGAAGTCGAAAAAATAGAAATACATAGTACTACAGGTGGACGCTACCTGATTGGTCCAGCTGTAAAAAAGTTAAGAGTGGATCCTGAAAGCACTGCCATTAATGATTTGATAAATAGTTCTGGCAATAATACAGATATCCCTGACAGGCTGTATGTCGGTATTTATTATGGTATACAAAAAGCATTAAATCGAGGTCCTAATGAATACCCAGGTGAGTATTGGGATAAAATGCCAATGGGTTCGAATGATAGATATTTCATTCAAAAGCCGACTACGCTTGGCGGTGATCAGAGTATTCTTACCTTGCCCGATTATACAATTACCCTGGATGGAGATAATGGTTTGTTTAATAGAGTCTATAAGAATAAACGTGAGATAGATACTTCAGTCGAATATACTTTTCAGTTTTTGACGAATAAAGTATATGATCTAAACAGGATTTTTGTCATACGCAATAAAAAATACTACTGTAAAGAAGTACACTATAAAATAACGCCTAAAGGTATGGATAAAATAGCAGAGGGCATTTTTTATCTTGCAGATTCTGAATAGAGTTTATATGTCTGTTTATCTTGGGCATTAAGTTTGTTTCTTTTACTGGGAAAGTTATATCCTAAAAGTTTATTTGTTATTGCTAATTATATCAGTGTAAAAGGTTGAGATCTAAGTTATTCTTGGTGGTCTTATAATTGTGGATGTTACTTTTTAGAGGTGGAATAGTTTATTATCTTATGTGTTTTAGTTCTTATGTTAAATTATATAATGCAGGTAGGAGAGATATTGTTATTTATATCTAAGATATTAGACTTGCTATTGTATACTATAAAAATAATAATTACTTTTGCAATAAGAAGCACTAAAATAATAATAATAAAAAAGGAGGTATCATGTGTATAATTAAAGACGTTACTCGATTCATCGCGAATGGGGCAAAAGTTTTGCGTGATTCTTCCCGCGGTGAATACAAACAGGAATCTGAAATTATTTCCCAACTAAAAGAAGAGCTTTTTGTCGAATCTGACAAAATGGACGATAAATCCAAATTAAGACAAGATAGAAAGAATATTGAGAAAGACGTAAGAGAAGCTTGGGAAAAATTAAAACTAAGTAATGGCTAAACAACAAATTCAACAAAAAGAAACTGTCGTTGCAGGACAAGGTGGTGTAGGTCAGCAGTTGGAAAGAACTTATACCGTAGATGACAACAGTTTGCCTTCTCCCCAAGAATTAGCAGCCTATAAGGAAATAGATCCTCAAATTGTTACTTTCTTGATGGAAGCTTCCGTTAAGGAACAAAAACATCGACATGAGATGGATAAAGTAAAGTACGACCTAATTCGAAAGTCTGAATCAAGAACAGGAAGAATGAATTGGTGGGGTATGGCATTTGCTTTTTTATCTATTGTAGTAATTGTAGCTCTTGCTGCTTATGCTTTATATTTAGATAGACCTTGGTTTGCTGGAATATTAGGAGCAGGTACATTAGTTACAGTTGCTTCGATATTTATCAATAAAGAAAAGTCTGATACAAAGAAAAAATAATCTTATAAGAAAAAGCGGAAACCTAAAAAGTTTCCGCTTTTTCTTTTGCCATTCCAAAATAAATCCTCATATTTGCAATGCTCTACATTTCGACAAGGCGACGATGGCTCGCCAAATATCTTTGCTGCGGGCATTTTTTATGTCCATAGCATTGTTTATATACCCATAGGGTTCCGACCCCCGTGTGGTGCGTTAATGCGCCCACTGCCTTGTCAAGGTGTAGAGCAACGGGAAAGCGGAACCTTTCTTGTTTCCTTTCCCGTAATTAATATATTGTTTCATTTAAATGCTCTACACAATGAAAAATCAAATTGCATTGCCTGCAAGCCAGGCAAGAGAAAGCCGTATATCGTTATGGCTGAACCGTAAGAATTGTATCTTTTCCGCTCTTATGGAAGAGAGAGTATCAAACCGTCAGGCTGTACTTGTTTCTCAGGTACTTGCTTCTTTCAGCATTCTCAGCTGTTCCTTTTTTATTCATTGGCTGGCTGCCGTTGCTTGCCTGTGCTGGTTCATCTGTTCCGTTCTGCTTTGCAAGAAAGGAGGTTTGCGATGACCGATTACACGCCACAGCCCGCAACGTTCCGCGTCGACAAATATCAGGCATACGAGGATGGTAAAGTTCTGTTTGAACAATACACTATTCTCATGTATGGAAGTGATAAATTATGCTGTACACGTCCGGAGATGGAGCAGCTCAGTGAATTGATTCAAACCGCATTGAATGATAGAAAGGAGGCAGACCATGGCAAATAAAAAAGTAGAATTCGACAAATATATTCTTTATCGTTACTTCCAGGAATATCTTCCTGCCGATAAAGTAACAGATGATGTAATCTATAAAACTTCACAGCAGATCCAGGATGAACTGTCTGATATGGCAGAGATCAGCATTAACGATATCGCCAGGGCGGTGGTGGATTTGGGCTATGAACTTGTCATAGCCCCCGATGGTCGTCCGGCGTGGATTATGTTGCGCAAGTAGCTGTATATTTTTAGATGATTAGATACATTTTTTTATTTACATTTTATATTGGAGGCATGACATCGTGAGGGTGTTGTGCCTTTTGTTTTTAAAATTCTCCTTCAAAATGCTTGGTCTCTTCATGTACCGTCATATTGCTACCCTTCAGATACTTATTGGTTGTGGAGATATCCGCGTGGCGCGCCTGGTCACGGGCAATGACAATACCTTCAGCATTGGCCAGGTCACGTATTCCTGAATCTTTCAGGGAGTAGAATTGATAACTGTCTGGGAATCGAAGTTTTTCACGTACCTTATTAAAGTAATTTCTGTAAACTTTAGTGGTTACTTTATTTTTTGAGGGCTTGAAACCTTTACCGAATAGATAATAATTTCCCGGGTTGCTGAAAACATCAAGATCAAGCATTGCTTTAATGAGTTTGTCATTCAAACCGACCATGCCGTCTTTGCGGTTCTTGCTGATGCTCGATGCGATGAATACCTTTTGTTCCTTCAAGTAGATGTCGGACAGCTTGATGTTGGTTATTTCGTCCGGACGGATAAAGGTATAATAAGCGAACTGGCATAAGAACAAAAAGTACGGATTCTCTTTCTTGAGGTATTTCTTCAGCTTTTGTATATCGGTAGACGATAGGGCAGACCGTTTTTTTTCCTCTTCTTGTAACATGCGGATATTCTCTACCGGATTCTTGATAAGGTACTGCTTTTCCATCATCCAGCTGCAAAGTGAAGACAGCCAGGTACGATAATTGTTTCGGGTTCTGGCTGATGAATCACGGTCGAGCAGTACATAATCTAAGAAGTCAGATATAAAAGACTGGTCAATCTGATATGCATATACGATTGCTGGGATGTGCTTCGCCGTGTATTCTTCAAATACTCGCAGGCGCTTCTCGTAATCCTTCAGAGTGTTCTCTTTGATGGTACCAGCCGCATACAGTTTTTCCAGATATATATGATACCTTTGGATAATATCTACATACGGGGTGTATTGCCTTGAGTTCTCGACATCCGCCCATGGGTTCCATCCGGAACGGAGTTTGACATTAAGATTAGTGATGATTTCATTAGCTCGACGACGGCGGTCTGAAACTTTGGCGATGCCATTAAGCATATACTTTTTTCTTTTCATTTTCTGCTCCAATGGGTCATAAGAATAGAAATCAATATACCAGTTATTACCTGTGTGGAGCTTGGGTTCTGTATAAGAAATTATACAAAAAACCGATGAACTTTTTCTTTTTGAAGAGTACATTTTTTTATTACGTTTTTCGAATTCGAAAGCGTAATACGGTTTGACATTCAGAAAATTTGCGTCCCGATTTCGTCCTGGGGATAAACGAACAAAAGCTGCAACTTTTTGAGTTACAGCTTTTTATCTCGGCACGGGAAGAGAGACTCGAACTCCCGACACTCGGTTTTGGAGACCGATGCTCTACCAACTGAGCTATTCCCGTGTTTGCGGATGCAAAGGTACGACATTTTTTGATATTGCCAAATGCTTTGGCATTTTTTTTGCTTCATGGCATAAAAATACCCGCTTCACACAGCATAGACCGATATATTTCTGCCTTTTTCTCCAACTTGAGCGGATAAGCCCTGCTGGAAGAAGGCATCCGGTAAAGCCAAAGTTGGCGGTCAGCATATTCGAATTTGCTTTTTCCACCTACCGGAGGTTCTTCAATATGCAATTGTGCACATAAGGTATCTGTAGCTTTTTGCCCGGTCGTTACAATAGATTTGCATGCCGGAAGTTGTTTCAGAAGCAAGCCGATGTCCGTAGGCTCCACGATTTCCAGGTATTTGTCTGAAGCATTGCTTTTCAAACGTTTCACTGTGCAAGCCGTATCATAAAGCGCAACGCCTTTTTCTTTCAAGAAGTGTATGAGACGTTCTTTATCGAAAGCCTTTTTACCGGAAAGTACAAAATGTTCTTTATCACCGAAGAAAATCAGTCCGAAAATCCGCCACATGTCATTGTTCCAGTTCGGATAGAAGAAATCCATGCTCCAGCGCTTCTTCTGCGGAGGAAAGCTTCCCAGCATCAGCAAAGTAGCTTCTGCAGGAAGAAACGGTTCCAACGGATGATTTTCGATGAGGCTGTCCATCTTAGTTTTCTTTGGGTTTAGGTTCTTTTTTTGCCAGTACAACGATGTTGTAAACATATTCGTTCATCCAGCTTTCGCTATATCCCAGTGCATGCTGGTATTGGCGGATGTTTACACAAGTCTTTCTCACACTATCATCTTTCCAGTTGGTTTTCGTCAGGATATCGTGAATGGTCTTTTCGGTCATCGAACGCAATAATTTCTTGAACATGCCAGGCATACGGAATTTCCATTGCATCAGATTCCCCACTACCATCATCAAGTCTTGACTGAAGCCCTGAAACATAAACAGGTAGTTCTTGATATCATTCACACTCTTGCAGTGCTTTTTGACAGATGTATCTATTTCCTTAAAAAAGAACTCATTAATGCCGTAAATATCCATCAGCATCTTTTTGCATCTGGTACGTTCTGCCACTCCCAGCTTGTTGTTCTGGGTAGGGATTTTCAATGTACGCTTGAATACTGCCATATCAGGCAGGAAATTGATATTGCTGATGCCCAGCTGCGCAGCCATAACGGCTTGGTAGTATACACGTATCAAAGTCATGAAGTCTTCTACACCTCCTACCCGTGCACCTTCTTCTTCAACTTGTTTTTTACCTAATAGTTTCGAAAATATGCTCATAATCTAATCTGTAATAAATTATTATGGGGACAAAGATAAAACAAAAAAGTGAGATAAGGGGCAGTTTATGACAAGATAGTGACAAGAAACTGCTTTGAATGTCTTTCTCTTCCCGATGTATTCGTTTTCGTGTGTGCTTTGGGCGATAAATTCAAAACAGTTTCTAGAAAGTTATCAACTATCAGGTCTTATATAAGCATAGGATACTTCGTTATTTCACGATTTTCACCAGCAGCGTCTTGCCGGCAGATTTTCCTTTCATATCGTATGATTCCGATTTTACCAGACCTATTCCCTCGGCATACCATTCAGTCACCCGGTGCGTGGTGCTTTTCAACACTACTTTGGTACGTTTCAAGTAAGTAATCTTTATACAGTCGAATTTCCCAGCCGTAGTACTGATTTGCTCCTCTCCCATATAAGCAGCTCCCGAAATCGTAATTTCATTTTTCAGCATCTTCACAATAAGTGCATACGAGCGGTCGGGCATACTTTCTCCTCCCTCGGCATGTTCCTTCAGCACAAACGAGTTGTCGCCTTTATACTTCAATTCTTCACGCATGGCAGTACGTGCCGCCGTATCATACTTATCCGGATCCGAATCCGAATCAATATAAGGTCCATACACCAGATCTTCGGCACACACAGTCTGGTTGCCATCATAACTCCAGTCGAAACGCGTATAGCTGGTATTGTTCTTCAACTTGTTGGTTACAATCTTATTGATATAACAGGCAGTTACCTTACCATCGTTTCTCCCGACAAACGACACGGTAGCAGTCTCATTCGAAACACTTTGTCCCGCTTCATCGTAATTGACATAATGAAGTTCCGTTCCCTCTACCGTACAAAAATATTGTGCATGCAGGCTGAAACAAGCCAACACCGCACAAACAAACAAAAGCATCTTTTTCATGTTACGTTCCTTTTTTTCTAATTACGCCACAAACTTACAAATTTCTTTTCAGCAAATGCAAGCATATACCTGATTTTCTCTATCTTTGTGCCCAACATTCAATCATAAAATACGAAAAACATGGGTTTATTATCAGCAATCTTCGGCAACGGAAAGCCCGAAGAAAACCAACAGGAAAAACAGACACAAAAGAATTTCGAGATTTTAAAATACGATGGCATACGGGCACACAACATGAACCAACTGGCTTACGCCGCCAAATGCCTGGAACAGGCGTCTGCCCTGCGTGACGATGCTGAAACACTCCAGTACCTTGCCGACACGTATGTAAAACTCCAGCGTACCGATGATGCCCGGACAACTTTGGACAAACTGACCGGACTGGAACCGGACAACATACAGGGATATCTGTTCCTTGCCAACGTATGCTTTGCACAAGAAGACTATGACGGTATGGACAAAGCCTGCCAAAAAGCCATCAAGCTGGACGAAAGCAATGCCCATGCCTACTATTTGGCAGCCAGGGCAGCCCACGGACTTCACAACGATTTGCAAGCTATCGTAATGGCTACCAAAGCCATCACACAAGACGAAAGCTTTCTTTCTGCCTACTTGCTCCGTGCCGAAGTGCTTTGGGGTATGAAACAGGCGAAAGAAACACTGGAAGACCTCGATTATATCCTGAATGCAAATCCGGAAGAAGAAGATGCCTTGCTGCTGAAAAGTACCGTCAAAGCCACATTAGGAGAAACCGACGAAGCATATCGGTGTCTGGAGCTGGTCATGGAAACCAATCCTTTCAACGAAAAAGCTTACCTGCTGAAAGGAGAACTGCTCTGTGGACAGAAAGCATACGGCAAAGCCATCGAACTGTATACCGAAGCCTTGGAACTGATGCCCCAGAACGCTACATTCTACCAGGAACGCGGACGTGTCCGGTTACTGGAAGGAGACAAGAATGGCTCCATCGAAGACTTGAAAAAAGCCATCGAACTGAACCCCGAAAGCGAATCCCAAATAAACGGAACGTTTGATAACCAAGACACCCTTTCCGGCACCCCAAATCCTGCAAGTATTTACTGACTGGAATGCATCTATGTCCGTTGCCTTACGAAGATAAATACACCGGCCTACGGACATAGATGCACAAAGCTACGTACATACGGTTTCCTGAAAAACGGTTTCCAATATTCTATCAGGGTCTTAACACTCCCGCTTCTTCAACAAAAAGAGAGGCAAATAAAAGAAAATGCCTGCAACAGACATTATCAATCCACCTATTGTACCCGCCGCCAAAGAAAACCAGAAACTTTCCTTCTCACCTATCATAAAAGGAATAAAACCCAGTACGGTCGAAGTCACCGTCAGAAATATCGGAACAACCTTCACATTCCATGCCTTGGTGTATGCCTCAACCTTTCCCAGATAAGGGTAACGCCTCCGGATAGCATTATACTCGTTCAGAATATAAATGCTGGCATTGACCGTAATACCACACAGAAGAACAAAAGCAGCGAAACCACCTTGGTCGAACGTGAGTTCGAACAGATAAAAAGTCAGAAACACTCCGATATATGAAATAGGAATCACACCGATAATGGCAAGTGGCTGCTTCAGCGAATCGAACAGGATAGCCGAAATAAAGAAAATAATGCCAATCACAATAAGCAACAGCCCGTACTGACCATGGTCATCGTTATGCCAATACCATATATTGCTCTTGTTCTCGATACTATACCCCATCGGGAGAGCAGCCTTCATGACCTCAACATCCTTTGCCAAGATTTTCTGCCCTTGCTGGTGTGCACCGATGTATTCGAATTGCAGACACAATACATACTGCTGGTTCTCTTTCACAATCTTCTTCGACACTTGCTCTTTGCTCACCTTGGCAAAATCGGATAATTTATACTGTCTGCCTCCGAATATAAAAGGTACTTCCATCAGCCCCCATACATCATATTCACCGCTCTGTACCGAAGACAACGAAAGCCGTTCGCTCTGATTATCGTACACAATATTCCCCACACGCTGACCCGACATGAATATCGGCTGCAAAATAGCAAAAAGAGTGCTTGCCGTAAGGTTTTCCTTTGCCATCTTTTCCTTGTCGAACTGCAAGACATACTCGTCATAGTCATCCTTCCAATACGAGAATTCAGCATTGACCTGCACTTCCTTGATACGCCTGTGAGACAGCAACAAACGCTTCATCTCTTCCGCCCAATAAGAAAGTTCGTCATAATTATACCCGTACATCTCCACCTGAAAACTTCCTGCCGTCTCACGCACATCATTCGAAAAGCCCTGGTCTTGCAATCCATACACATTCCAGCTTCCGCCTCCCAACGTAAGAGCCTTACTGATAATGTTCGACTTCAACACGTACGGAAAGCCACTGTGCTCATATTCTTTTTTGAAAAATATCTCGATACCGGCATGACGGGCATCATAGACAGAAGTTTGAAACTGCCTGATTTCCCGAAATTCACTCAGATAAGTTTCCATTTGCTTTATCAGCACATTCATCTGTTCCAGCGTACTGCCATTAGGAAGTGTGGCTGTTACCGAAAGCACCACTTCTTCATCGCGGTTTCCGAAATAACTTCCGTTGTACACCTTTTCCACAAACAGCCGCAACGTACCTCCCAGCCATTTGTCGATCACCGGTTTTATTTCTTCCCTATAAACAGGACGGTCAAACACCTTATTATATAAAGTGGCCCATCCACCTTTCTGTTCTGCATGCTCTATCTTTTCGGGAAGCAGAAATACCGGAAGTCCGAACGCCCATACCAGTACGGCATATGCAATAGCCTTACGCCTGCACAATGCCTTTACCATCCATTTATAACCACGTGTAAAATAAACCACCCCCCGCTTGATACGCGACGAACGCCTAAAGACCGAAGTCCTGCGCAAGCGGATGCGTTCTATCAATGCCGGGACAAAGAACAGTGCCACAAACAATGATACAGCCAGATTGATAATAACTACAGCTGCAAAATCTTGCAGGTTCAAGCGTATCTTCTCGTCCATGAAAAAGATAATGACCAATGCTCCGATAGTAGTCAACGTCGCTGCCAGGATAGACATAAACGCTTTCAGGTTCCGACGGTGCAGAATATGGTCAGTCATCACAATGGTATTATCTATCAACAGGTTCAGCGAAATGGTGATGCCGGCAAGCGAATAAAGCTGAATATCCACTCCGCAGATGTAGTAAAAGATAAAAGCAATAGCCATATTGACAGCCAGACTGGCTACTATCAAAAACAAATAACGCAGATTCAGGGTAATGACTGCCACAAACAACAACAGGATAAGCACAGTTATTGTTGTACGGAAGTAATTTGTATTCAGTTCCTTGCTAATGTATTCCGTAGCATCGTAACTGATATGCACCTCGTACCCCGGAGGCATATTCTGCTGTATCTGCCTCATGGCATCCCTTACCTGGGCTGCCACCCGAAGCTGATTTGCCGTTTCCTCTGCCGTAATGGAAAGATAAATAGAATTAAGCCCGTTGATACGGAAATAGCCGGTAGGTTCTTCCTCTGTATGTGTCACTTTCACCAGTTTGTCCAGCGAAATCAATTTTCCTTCTGACGTACGTAAACTGATATCGGCAGGCCGGAAGCCTTCCCGTCCTTCAGACGAAGTGCGTACCACCCTAATCCATTCATCCCCCACATCTACCTGGCAGATGCCCAAGAATTCATTGTCATAATATTCCTGGATAGCCTGTCCTAGATCTCCTACCGACAGACCAAGATAGCCCAACTGGCTGTTATCGTATGTCAGCCTCCACTCCATGGGAGTAGCACCGCTCAACTCTATCTTATAAATACCTTTAATGGCAGAAAGCAACGGTTTGATATAATTTTCCCCATAATTCTGAATCAGAATCGGGGTAGCCGGTGCATTGAGTGTATAAGTCATGAAAGGCCTTGTCGAGCGGTCGTCCGAACGTTGAGTAGAAATCAAAGGATAACTCACTCCTTCGGGCAATTGCGACCAGACCTGACGGATCACGGTAGAGACTTCAAAGCGTACGATATCCACTTCGCTATGCTTGTCTATCTCAATGCGCAGGCTGCCATATCCATTATCGGAAGTGGAACGGATTTTCCGTACACCTTCTATCCGCGACAAGGCTCCCTCCAGCCGGCTGGTAACTTCTGCTTCGATTACTCTTGCCGAATTGCCTGGCATAGAGAATGAAACCGTCAGTGCCGGAAGTTCATGCGAAGGCGAAAGTTTCACCGGTAGCAAAGGCACCAGCGAAAGTCCCACAATAGCCAGACAGATAAAACTGACTATCAGAGTAAAGGAAGAAGCTGTTTTACGAGATTTCTGTTTCATTGACGGATTCTATTTTTAAAATCAAAACGGTCAGACAAAGAAAAGCCAGTTTCAAAATCATGCAAAGTCAGCTTCCTTATTTTATAATAGCTCAGCCAATAATTCTGCAAAGCCTGAATATAATTCTTCTGCGCTTCCTGCTGCCTGTTCAAGGCAAGGGTCAGACTGTTTACATCACTCTTCCCGATAATAAAACGCTGCCGGGTCTGCTCGTATGCCAGTTCTGCCAGGTCCAAAGCCTCCTCTGCACCTTCTATCAGGTCTTGCTGCACGTTAAAGTCGCTCACGGTCATCACCACATCTTCTTCCAGACTGATTTCTTCCTGCCTTGCCGCAATCTTTACAACATTCAGATTGTTCTTTGCCATGTTATATTTTCCTTTCCTCACCCCCCAGTCTATCAAAGGGATAGAGACACTGATTGACACCAGGTCTTGCTGCAACAGATTCTTATAAGCAGAACGGATATTATCCGACACCTGATTGAACCCGACACTGGCATTGAAACTGGCACTAAAGCGCGATTCTTTTTTCGTACGGTCTACATCACGCTCCGCTTCCAGTACATTCTGCCGCTGCTCCAGATAAGTCGGATTATTCTCCTTGGCTTTCTGCAAAGCCTCATCCGCCAACACTTCCAGGTGGCGCGGACGTCCCGGCAAGTCCAATTCGATGGTTGTATTCTTATCCATATTCAAGAAAGTAGCCAATGCCGACATCGCCCTTTTCAGTGCAATCCGTGCATTGGTCAATGTATTCTGCGCATTCACTTTATCCAGTTTCAATGTCAGCAGGTCTGCCTGCGAGATAGAAGCTATCTTCTGGCGCTGCATTCCGATGTCACACAATGTATCTGCCGTAACCAGATTATCCTCTGCCAGCTTATAGTCAGCCTGTGCCATCGCCAGACTGAAGAAATAATTGACCGCTTCTTCCGCCACCTCTTCTGTATGATAGATGAACTGCTTTTTCACCTTTTCAAATTTCAACGGTTCTATCTTGCGATCCCACCGGAAAGCATTATACCCCAATAATTCCTGCTGATACCCGATACGAAAAGGAACAGTAGAGAACTGAGTCGATTTCGTATCACCAAAATTACGCATAAAGTCCAGTTGGGTATCTATATAGAATGTACCTCCCAGCCAGTCGAAATTCTGTGTCAGGCTCAATCCACCCGTTGCACTGAACATCTGCTGTTCACGGTAAACATCCATATCCTCATTCGAGTCATAGCGTTGGGTAATGTAACGGTAATATTGTGCCGGCGTCAGGTTCAAGGTCAGACTGGGCAAACGGTTCGCTTTAAAAGTACGGTATTCCCAGTAACCGGACAAATACATGTTCTGATAACGGAAAGCCGACAACGAACTGTCATTCGCCAATTCTATCGTTTCCTGCAAATCCAGTTTCACGGTGTGTTGCGCCAACAGCGGCATACAGCTCAGTGCCAGTACCAGGCATATACTAATATTTCTGCGTTTCATGTTTTCTATAGATTAACCAATATATTAATGGAATAATAAACAAGCTGATAATGGTTCCCAAGGTCATCGCCCCTATCATGGCGATGGAAAGCGGACGTTGCAGTTCCGAACCCATATCGGAAGTAAACAGCAGCGGCACCATGGCAAAGATAGTGGTCAGCGTAGTCATGACAATTGCCCGCAAACGCTTTCTTCCTCCTGTATGGATAGCTTCAGTAAGTGGCATACCGGTTTTTCTCAGTTCGTTGATGGTATCCAGTTTCAAGATAGAGTCGTTTATCACAATACCGCTTGAAATGACAATACCGATAGCCGACATCAGATTCAGCGTATCTCCACACAGCCACAGGCAAAGCAAGGCAAAAGCAATATCCATCGGGATTTCCGCCAAGACAATAAGGGGTTGCAAGAAACTTTCGAACTGGGCACACAAGATGAAGTACATCAGCAAGACCGATATGCACAGTATCACCATCAGTTCACCCATCATCCGCTGGTTCGAAAAGAAACTGCCCGAAAAGTCCACATCCCATTTCCCCGACCGTGCCACCACATCACGTATGCCGGCTATCAGTCCAGGTGCATTGTCCACATCATAAAAACGTAGCGGAATATATTCACCGTTGCTCCCTGCTGTAATGCTTTTCAAGTCTTCAGCCGGTTGTACCGACAGCAGTTCCTTCAACGGGACATAAGCCTGTTCCTCTCCTTCTTGGGGCACATTTTCCACCAGCGTTTCCGCCAGCACCCGTTCAAGTGTACGTTCGTTTCCTGCCACACTGATAGGCAAATACTGCTGGTAAGAACGCAAGACCGATACTTCGTTTTCCTTAAATGCAGTCCGCAACGTGCGTACCACTTCATCGTAATCCACCCGATAAAGCAACAGGCGGTTACGGTCTATTACCAGATTCAGTTGGTTGCGGAAAGCAATAACCTCCGGATATACTCCGGTCTCCTCGGCTATCTGCCTCTCCAGTTCTTTCAGTTCGGCAGGTTGTGGACTCACAGCCTTATTCTTCGACCGGACCTGTGCCACCACATCGGCTTCTCCCGTTACAAATAGTTTTTCAAAGATAGTCATTGGAGGCGAATAAGTGACTGTGGCTTCCGGATAATGCGCCCCGAACCATTTTTTCAGATGCTGCTCTAACGGCAAAATGTCCGAAGGTTTTTCCGTCTTGAAATAAAGTTCAGCCTCACCTGCCGATAAGGCATCATCCGTATTCAGCACATAATCCTGCATACCTACATACGCCGTATGTTCGACGGCAATGCCATCAGTATGTTTCAGCAGTTCATCCACCCTCCGGTTATTTTCCTCCACATGAATATTCTCGTTCCATGCCACTTTCACTATCATTTCGTTCTGGTCTATTTCGGGCATCCGCTCTTTATCCAACACCCCGAACAAAACCACGCATAGCGGAAGGGTAGCCACAGCCACACACAAACTGATACGCTTATGCGAAAATACCCAGTTGATGCCCGCATCGTATCCGCGCTCCAGCCAGTCATTCTTCAGTTTATCCCGAAAATCAAAATTAATCCACCGGTACCTGCGCATTCCCAAACGGAAAAACAAGACATATAGAACCGGCAATAGCATGATGCCTGTAAAGTAAGATACTCCCAACCCAGCCGTAATGGAAAACGCCTGGTCGGTAAAGATGGCACCGGCTATACCGCTCATGAATATCAATGGCACAAATACTGCTACCGTAGTCAGCGAAGAACTCAGCATCGGTGTAATCATCTCACTGGTGCCTATTACCGCCGACCGTTTCAGCGAATAGCCCCGTTCACGGTACTGCGACACGTTTTCGGTCACGATAATTGCATTGTCTATCATCATGCCCACCGCCATAATCAGTCCCGACAGCGATATGACGTTCAGCGAAACCTTGCAGAGATAGAAGAAGAAAAATGTGATTACCACCGATACCACCATCGTAATGCCGATAATCAACGGCGAACGCACATCGCCGATAAAGAACACTGCCACGATAAAGATAAACAGGAAACCCAACGTGAAATTCTGTTGCAGGTTCGAAATGGTATAATCCAGCAGTTCCGTCTGGTTGCGTGTAATAGAAAATTCTATATCGGGATACAATGCGGCAAACCGTTCGGTAGTCCGCTGCAGTTCCGCCTTCAGGTTATCCATGTTCTCTTCCGATTGCTTGATGATGGCAAATGTCACTGCCCGCTTTCCTCCAGCCAATGAACGTCCTGTCTCATGCTGTGTCACCAGGCTTACCTTACACAGGTCTTTCAGCTGCATGATGCGTCCTCCCTTGTTCAGATAGATGTTCTCTACATCCTCTGGAGTACGCAGGAAAGAAGCGATACGGATGTTATACTCGTAATATCCGTCACGCACCAGCATGCTGCCCGGTTCTGCGTTGTTGGCTTCCAGTGTCCGTTCCAAATCATCTATGCCGATGCCCAAACTGTTCATTTTTTCCCTGTCGGGCACTATCTGCAACACCCTTTCAGGCACCCCGGTCATGTCTGCCATGGCTATCTGAGGCAATTGTTCGATACGCCTCCTCACCACGTTTTCTGCCAGTTCTGACAGGTTCAGGAATGCTTGTTCATCTGTATGCTGATAAGGCTTGTCCTTTTTCAGCGTCATGTTCAGGTAAAACACCGGTATATCCGTTGCACTAGCCTTGATGGCTTTAGGACGTTCGGCATCTTTAGGCAAGCTGTTCATTGCCGCATCTATTTTCTCGTTTACTTCAATAAAAGCAAGGTCAGTATTGGTTCCGAACTCGAATGTCAGATGAATGACTCCCGAACCGTCGCGTGCCTCGCTTCTCATTTCATCCAGCCCCGACACCTGCAGCAAGGCACGCCGCACAGGAGCCACCATTGTATTCTCCATTTCCCGTGCCGACATATTATCCGAAGCCATCCGTACCGTAATCTGCGGAATGTCAATATCGGGCAACAGCGATACAGGGAGCGACCAGTAAGTAACCAGCCCTATGATAAAACAAGCGGTAAACGCCATCAATACGGCTATAGGCCGTTGTATTAAAAACTTAACCATCTTTTTTATTTACGATTTTTCTATTTACAATTTACCATTCAACCATTTACGGTTTGATAATTAAATCGTACTTCGTAAATCGGAAAATAGTAAATCTCCGCATGTTATTCCACTACTTTCACCGGTGTCTCATGTGCCAGATTCACATTCCCTGTCGTAATGACTACGGCACCCTCTTCCATACCGTCACCCGTCACCGTATATTCGGTCATATTCTCCAGTCCGGTCTGCACGTAGTTCCATATCGCTTTTCCGTCTTTCAGGGTAAACACCACCTGTTTGCCCGAACGCAATACCACTGCGGTTTTCGGGATAACCAACTGGCCAGGTACCGAACGCTTCACGCTCACCCTTGCGTTCATCCCGTCGAACAGCCTGCCTTTCCCGTTTACCAGTGCTTTTACCTTTACCATCCCGTTTTCGTCTACCGATGGATTGATTTCTGCAATGCGCCCCTGCAAGCTGCCGGAAGCTACCGTATAGGGCGTCACTTCCACCCTATCGCCCGCTTTTACCAACGGCAGCTCGCTCTCCAGCACCGTAAATGCCACTTCCATATCGGTTGTCGAAAGAATGCGGCAGAAAGGTTTCCCACTTTCCGGCATGTTGTATTCCTTGTTGTCCAGGTCGGCAACGATGCCGTCAAACGGTGCCGTCAGCGTAGCTTGCTCCAGTTCGCGCTTTGCCAGTTCATAGGCAGCCTTGCTCTGCCCGTATCCGCTTTTGGTAGCAGCTAATTTTTTTACCTCTTCGGGCACGGCTTCCATCCGGTCGGGAGCATACCCTTGCCCTATCAGCACATCCTGCATCTCCAGCCGGGCTTGCTCCAACGTATATTCCGCCTGTGTCAGTTTGTTTTGCAGGGAAAACAGGTCCAGTTCGGCTATCTTCTGCCCCTTCTTTACCCGGTCGCCGTTCTTCACATAGACGCGGGCTACCGGTTCGGTCGCAGTACGGAACTGCAAGGCGGCATACCGCTTGGCTTCCACCTTGCCGTTGCTCACCAGTTCGTGCTCGAAAGCCTGTTTTTTCAAGGTCATTACACTCACCTCCGCCACCCGTGCGGGAAGCACCGTTTCCACTCCCTCCTTTTCGGAGGCATCTTTTTTCTCTTCGCCGCACCCGCTCCATATTCCCGCGGCAAGCAGCAGCATCACATATCCGTAGCGTGCGTTCATATTTATTTATCTTCTATTAATTTACTCCATTCCCGTTTTGCGGTCTAAGGCCGATGCAATATTACACCAAAAAATATGATTATTATCATTCTTTGCCGCAAATATTCTTTTCCCGTCGGCAGATACTGTAAACAAGTTTATTTTATCCGCAACATTAAACCGCGACAATAAATTTCCTTCCCAATCCCACACCTGAAAACAAGTCACATCCGAAGCTTCATTATCGGGAGCGTATTTTACGAAAATAAAATCTGCCGTATACGAACATCCCCAATAATACATTCCTTCCCTATGAAAAAACTTTTGCGGGTCGGATATTTCCTCCCCGACACTATACTCAACCAACAAATTACCGTCAAAATCGAAAAAACGGACAAACGGGAACTTGCTATAAAAAAACGCAATGCGTTCTTTATCCGCATTCACCGCCACGTTTACCGCCCGATACTGAAAAGTTTGTATCATATCTGCTTCCGGCTCGTCCTCTTGAAAAGGAGAATCAGGCATATCAGACACATCACCGCTTGTCGTATCATACAAGCTCCACCCTCCTTGTCTTTTACCAGGTTGAATCAAGACTTTTCCGTTCTTCAAAGGGTACAGATTCTGACAGACATCTTTTTCCCATTCAAGTTGCTTGCGCCCATCTATTTTCAATCCGCCTTCAACATCTACAACAGTAACAAGCGGAACACCTAAGCCTATAGCATAAAACCGATGACTGTCAAGAGGCCGTATCCATCTGAAAGGAAGCATGTCATTAGAACCTCCGCCATAAATCAAACCGCTATACCGGTATTCCAAACTGTGAACATCAAAGACATCAAACAACGTATCTTTATGAAGATTGGATATAATCAAGTAATCCGGAAGGGCAACCATCCCGGTAGCGTTCAGCAAAACGCCGCTATCTACACTGTCCATTTCAAACACCTGCACATCAGCCGGCAAAGCGATGCAAAGGCCTTTGCTTGGCGACTTCGAACAAGCCGCCAAACAAAGTACGCTTATTATGTATAAAAATATCTTCATCCCCGTCAAGGTTTATAATATGTACATGAAGAACTTCCCGATGCCTGTTTAGCTATGACAAGATTTCCACAAGGCTGACAACAAACAACCACAGGATATGCCATTTGAGACAATTCTTCTGGAGTAGGAGAAACAATAAACGCCATACAAGAAATTTTTTCTTCATCTTTCCATTCATCACCCGCCAACGCTTCTACGTTAGCCAATGCCAAATCCGACAATACAACATCTTTCTTAGAATAATATACATTATAACCTGCAACGAATGCGATAGCTGCAGCAAATATTGCTTTCAATAAAAATTCTCTCATTTTACACTTTTTTAAATTGTTCGTTTGTTTAAATTCCACCTTCCACGAAGCGGCAAACATCTTGTTTGCACAACTTCTAATTTGTTACTAACTTTGCATTGGTTACACCTCCTTCTATTTTTTAGGTTTAACATCGGATGGAAGACGAATGGACTCTCCACAGTTTAATCCATCTCCCCCCCTTCTTATCTTCTCATTTTTGAGTCGGCCAGGCCACTTGTCCGAAAAATGAATATATACTGCAACTACCCACGGATATATACTTCATCGGCCCATGCAGTATATATTCATTTTCGGAAGGTATAATCTCACGCGTTTCCCGTTGGCGTCACCCTGGCGCAAACCATACCGCATCGCCTCACCAGAAACGACTCTCATAACTCAATCTGTTTTTCCTCCAATATCTTCCGGGTCTCTTCCTTCATCTGCCTTACAGCCGTCGAGGGCACCTTCGGTTCTTTCGTCAATACCACCCGTGCCGCTTCCCGCAACTTGTCGGGCTGGTAATTGTCGGGATACGAAAAGAGCTTCACCATCAGGTAATACGGATAAATGCGCGACGGCACCCGGTTAGCCGCCCGGCGGTAATACCGCTCGGCACTGTCGAAACGGTACATCGCCGACTCGTTCTTCCCTATCAGGTTCAGTATCATCGGGTCTCCGCTCACTTTCAGGGCTTCTTTCAAAATAACGGTCGATTCGTCCCACAATCCTATTTTATGCAGCGAGCGGGCATACTCGAAAAGGAAACGGGGATTCCAGTCTACCCACGGATAAGCGTAACACGGATTTTCATAAATCTTACGGTATTCACCCGCTGCCTGTCTATACATTCCCGCCTGATACAATACCTGGCTTTTGCTCCACAAACGGTACTTCTCGGCTATATATTCCTTTTGTAAATACAATTCGACACACACTATGCAAGTTATCCACGCGATGGAGAAGCACACCAGGTTCTTTATTTTTCCCGGCCGTAACAACCTCACCAAGGCAGGAAACAGCAACAAAGCCAGTGTCGAGACCAAAGCCGGGCACTGAAGCGGATAAGAAGCGAATGCAAAAATAGCAAAAGCAATCAAACCACCGCTCAATCCGCATTCCAAATACTGATGCATGACGTAAATGCCCCATCCTATCACTGCCAATGCCACCACCAATACAGGAATGCCCCATGCCAACGCCACTTGCAGGTATTCGTTGAACACATATTCGGGAGCGTCCGCCACCCGTGCCTCGGTTTCGGTATAATCTCCCTTAGCGAAATAGTCTTCTTGCGCCTGCCCGTACACAGCCGCCACACCGTTCCATCCGTTGCCCGTCAACGGATGTTCCTGCAGGGCGGAAGCAGCCACTTTCCACATCAGCAACCTTCCATCTGCCGAATCCTTCTTCAGATGATACAACCCTGACCCGGCTGCGACAAGGGCTACAAACGCTACCGCTACTATCGTCCACGTAATTTTTTTATAAGGGCCAAACCATTTTGCCATCGTATAGGGAGTCAGCGACACATATACATATCCCGCCGAAACAAGAGCGGCAATCCATGCCGTCCGGCTCATGCCCGCAGGCAATACCAGCAAAAGCGACACCAGCGTGACCCACCCCATGCAACGGAGGAAGTTCCAGCACTTCTTGTCGTACAGATACCAATAGACGCATTCATGAACCGCCACCGGAAAGACGATTGCCAAGAATCCAGAATAAGGCCCCGGATTGGCAAACGAACCGGTCACGGCAAACCTCGCATGATTAGAAGGCAGCCAGCCCCACAACTGTGCCAGCCCCCACCACGCTTCGATTATCCCATACAGCATCAATACAGCCGACACGACATTTGCTATACGCGGAAGCGTCTCCGCCTGGAAACGGGGCAAAAAACACCCCATAAGCGGGACAAGCAAGTACACACACCAGCATCCGTACATCCAGCACCACGCCTCTTCCTGCGTTCCCATAGGCATATCACCCGCATTCAGCAAAATCACACTGAGCGGAAGCAAGGTCAAAAGAAACCAAATGGTGTACACCGTCTTATCCTTGATTTTCTGCTTCAACCTCCACTTTTCTATCACTCTATCTTCTTCCATACTCTTTCCCAATTTATTGTTTCCGTATACGGGTCTACCGACTTCCATATCCTTGTAGCCTTGCCCACGATGTAACATTCGGGCAACAAGCCCCAGTAACGCGAGTCTTGCGAGTTAAAACAGTTGTCACCGCCCATAAAGTAATAATTCTCGCGGAAACGGTAACCCGTTATCCGTCTGCCCTCCAAATAGAAGCCATCGTCCTCTTGCACCAACTTTCCCCGCTGTTCCCATTCTATCAGGTTCCTGTAAAACAGGTAATGGTTCCGGTTCATTTCTATCGAATCGCCACGGGCTGGAACATACAACGGACCGAAATCCTTTACCGTCCAGCCCAGCAACGAATCGTATGGAAACGTGTAATAAGAACGGTTACGCACCATCTCCTCCCTGCCCGATTTTTTGGACAACAGCCGTGAAAGCCGTTCCTGTGCATCCGTGTTCCCCACCGGGACATCTGTTCCATGCACCCGGTAATGGGCATCCCTTATCTCCACCGTATCGCCAGGCTCGCCGATGCAACGTTTCACGTAATACAGCAGCACATCAAACCCGATGCTGTCCCAGCGTTCGGGGTAAGGGAAATTGAATACCAGCACTTCCCCACGGCGGAACTCTTCCAAGCCGGGCAATCTCCGTATCTCAAACGGGCGGTGTTCAGCCGCATCCCATACATTGAATATACGCGCCCCTTTCAGCGGTTTGTTCACCAGCACATAGTCGCCCGGACGCAACACAGGCACCATCGAATCGGAAGGGATGGAAAACGAGGCAAACAGGAACACCTGACCTGCGATGCGCAACACAATCCATACCGCATACAGGCATACCGACCACATCACTACCGTATATACCCTGCCTAACCACTTCTTGAAGTTTATCCGTATCCGTTTCATTGTCAATTATCAATCGTCCATTGTCAATTACCAGAATATCTGCATCCCGTCGCGGTACTCGAAAATCCGCTCGTCTTGCCCACGCGTATGGTTGCGCAGGTACAGCAGGCTGCCAGCAGGAACACGGTATGCCAGCGAGTCGGACACGGCAGTCATTACACCAGCCGAACGCCACTCGCCGGCGCAATAGAACAGTTCGTAACGGTCGCCCCGACGGATGTAGTCGTCACGGTTGCGCGGCGTATAGACGATACTCCTTATTATATAAGGCTTCCCAAGGTCGAGTCCTGTCCAGCCACCGTCTGCTTCCGGATAGTCGAAAGAAGTATAGGGGTCGCCGTCGAAAGCATTCGTATATTCGTGCCCGCTGTTGTCACCCGGCGTGCCGATTACTTTTCCCCTCAACGGCAAGCTATCCGGCTGCACACCGTAAAAGGCTATTTCAGCCACATCGCAATGGCTGCCCGCCTTACCCCGGTAGCGCACATAGCGGTAGGGCTTGCGGTGGTCTGTCTGTACCTTAGTAAATAAACGGTAAGGGCGGTCCTTTACTACAAAAAGTGTATCGGCATGGCGGAAGCGGCTGTCATTGCTGCCTTCGAACACGCCCCCTATCATGCGACCGCTCACACCGTCCAGGTAAAGCGGAAACTTATGGAATACCGTCACCGGCTCTTCCCGTTCTCCGGGAGAAAGGAAACGTATTTCTCCCGTAGGACGCTCCAGTACAAACGGGTCGGAACGCATCTGCAGCCTCCCGTCTGCATACGAGGCAAGCCGGAACACCATCTGTCCCTCCACATCGTGGAACCTCGCTTCGCCGTCCGTTACACGGCACCATGCCAAAGGAGTCCAGTCCATCCGGCACGAAGCGCACAGGTACAACAGTTCGTCTTCCTGTACAGGCGGATAAATCCGGTCTTCCGCTATCCGAACAGTGTGGTTCTGTTTGCCGGCATATACAGCGGTCACGTCCTCCATGCAAGGATAACGGAAGGCGGGGGGCAGGTCTTCAGGTGCCGTGCGGAGCGAATCTGTCATCTGCCGGTTCAGGCTGAACGTGGCGCGGTACACCTTCCCTTTCGGATCCCAATACGCATCTGGATTGGCTCCGTCGGTCATGTTGTCGAGCAAAGTGAAATAATACCCACGACCCTCCTTGTCGAACATCACGTTCCAGCTGTGCGGAGCGTTGCGGTTGCCGCGCATCAGCATGATGTCTTTGGCACACGGAAGCCCCACCGCCCTGTATACATACAGCAACAGGTCGGTAAACTCCTTGCAGCTGCCCGAACGCCATTCCACCGTCTTCGGCCCGATATGCGGACTGGGTTCGAACTGTCCGGTAAAATGTATCGGAGCCTTGCGCAGCGAGTCGAACAACGCTTCCGACACAAAGCGCGGGTCTTCCGCTTCGGGCAGCTTCCGTATGCTGTCCAGCAGTGGGTTATACCGTTCGTAAATCTCTTTCCGCCACGGTACAAGCCGTTCGTCACCCACCCGGTAAGGCAGGATGTATTCGCAGAACAGGCTGAACGGCACGTTCTTGCCCCAAGGCTGCTCACGCCACACCTTGAATGCCCACTCGATGTTCTCTATCAGGTACTCGGGCGAGATGCCCACGTCACTTGTCTGCCGCAGGCTGGAAACGTCCAGCCTGCCGTAAGCGCGGCTGACCGAGTCTATCACTTCCTCCGGCGAATACTTTCCGGTGGAGTGCAGTTCGTACAGTTTCAGCTGCGCGTCCATCGAGGGGGCATCGTTGGTAGCGTGGTAAGGCAGGTTCTCTATCAGGAACAAGGCGGCACGGTATTTCAGCGAATCGTCCTTGCAGTGGTCAAGCACACGCTGAAGCTGTGGGTTCTCAGCCAACACGTCGTCCACGCCGGGAATAAAAGTCTTCTGCCTGCCGCAGCCACAGAGCAGGAGGAGCGACATCAAAGGGATAAACAAAGGTTTCATCGGTTCGTTAGTTTTCATATATTGAATGGCTAAAATGCTTTTCTTGAATTTCATCAAAATATTTTTGAATCATTACCTGAGAACTTTTACTCGGCACAAAAACATCCAAGACTTGTAAAGACTTATCCAATATAAAATAATACGGATATCCATAATCTTCAAGAGGAATACCTAAATCCATTATATTCAGGGATTCATAGTCTTGAATTCCATATAATTGCTTTTGCCGATTAAAATTTACATCGTTCTTATAAGTACTGACAAACAAAATATTATCTTTTCCGATGACAACATTTTTTCCCAACAAAGTCTTAATTGTAAAATCAATACAGCTTTCACAATCCAATTCAGAAAAGCGACAAACCAAAATTTTATCCATTCCACTATCAAAGAAATCATGTAAACATTTCAATTCTCCTTTTTGATTCTTCCCGCTAATATCTTGAATCCGACGAGCGTTATTTTCCATATTCGCCCTCAAATTAATCTCTAAAGGCATAACTCTCTTACCCTCCTCTTCCAGCATCAACAATTGAGCCATCACATTCTTACGATAATAAAGGAAATTAGCAATAGCAAATACGTTTATAGCTAACAGAAGAATTATTATCCCTATAAGATATTTATTCATAGCATCAAAAATCCTTTAATTTGAACAATACCAAAATAGGGTTATCCTCTTCCTTCCAACGAGTGACAAGTGCCTTGTCGGGTGTTGAAACCATAGAACTTTTAGAAAGCGTAGAAACTTGTTTGTCAGGATAATACAAAGATATAAACTCATCACCATATACACTCTTCGGGAAAGCGACAGGAGGAATCTCCTGCAAGTCCAACAAAGCCTCAGCACCTCCAAACGACTTTCCTGTTCTTTTATCCCGATAGACGATACTCCGCAAGCCTTTATAATCATTACGTAAAAAGAAAACTTGATGAGTAAAATTTTCGAGATACTCTCCTATAAAATAATAATAATCATTTTGCGACAATTCATTATGTAGTTTCCTGCCTGAATATTCCAGATACTCCGATGGCAATTTCTTACTTTCATAGTCCATGACATACGCCGCCTGCAACCGATGTTCTGAAACATTGTAATGATAAATCGTATCTTCATAATTCTGGGTTATTTGTATATTTCCTTTATTGTTATACAGATAAGTATATCCACCATAATTCGCTTCATGATGCAATGTCGGCAACCCCGCATACTTTAAACTGAAATCTTTGCCGGTTATCAGCAATGTATTATCACGCAAATCACCTAAATGTTCATTTCCAAAACTGTCAAGCGACTTAAAAATATACCCGTTAGGCGTTACTGTAAAGTTATAAAAGCCCAAAGGCACTTTCTTCTGTTCTACGAACTCCCCAGCCGATGTATAGAAAAGTAAATACGGATGCTGGTAAGCAACCAGCATATCATTTTCTTTATCGTATGCGATATCATACAATTTATATAATTCACCCGGTCCTCCTCCATGAGGTATCCTTTTTACAAATTTACCAACATGGGTAAAAATCACAATCCCTCCGCCCTTGAAATCATCATATACATAAATATATGAATCCGTAACAATTATCTTATACACATTACTCAATAAACTTTCGTCAGTTGTCTCAAGAGAAATCATGCGGAGTGATTTGACCAAACTTTCAAAGTCAAACTCCCTTTCACCAAGAAACGGATTCAAATCTATTTTTTCAACCGTCTGTTTGCTACTTTGCAACACAACCGCAGAATCAAGCCGCAACGACTCTATCTGTTTGGTAGTAAACCCTGAATTTTGATGATTCATCGTGCAATTCATCATGAGTCCACACAAAAAAAAGAAAAATACAACCTGCTTCATAAAAACAATTAATCAAACAAGAAAACAATATCATTGAAAAAACAACGACATAAAACCTCATAATTAAAATGAGGCCATCTCAAAATCTTCTTAAAACAGTCTACAATTATACATCCAAGCACTCACTTCAACCTGTATTTGATAATTATCGGATTATCATCTTCTTTTATGCTATTAATCTTGTCCAAATTATCTGCATCCAACAAGTGTTTGTCTATATACCTGTCTATTTCGTACGGATGCATAATTGAATAAAGCTGCTTGCCGTTTAAATGTAAGCAAAAATTAAGACTGGGGTTCTGCTTGTTCGAATGCAATATAATCCGCCCTGACATCCTGTCGTATATAACAGTTTCCCTGCCGCCATTCCTCATTATATAAAAATACAGATACGAATCATCCATCATTTTAATGACCGGAACAGGGTAATCGGAACGGAGAAGATAATCATTTATTTTCTCCATATTTTGAACGGTTTTCTTCAAGCTCTTTTCACTGGTCTTTTTGTCCGACACATCGCCAAAACGTTCTTCCATTTCCTCTTTCCGTACATCTTTTCCACCAAACGAATAGGTGATATATTTATTCAATTGCCGGTTCTCACCAATATTGTATATCGTATAATCCAAACACAAGGGCAAGAAATACAACCGGTCATTCATCTGTACAAAAGGGTTATAATTCATAGTCAACGTACAGACAAAATCATCAATATAAACTTCGGTTGAAGCTATCTCTTGCCTGGAATAATCACAAAAACAAATTACGGCATCTTTCTCTCCAAGCATGGTTGGCAATAAAATATACGAAATGTCATCTAATGGATAAAAACGTGAAAACGTATGGATATTCCCATTTTTCAAATCCTTCTTACCTTGAAATTGGAAGGACAAGTCATACGCATATATAATACCGAACGGATTCAGGATTTCGATGTGCTTGGTATAAGGGTTGTAAACAGCGTCTGTCAATATGGTATATTCATTCGGCCCATTTCCTCTACATGCTTTTGAATTGGAAATGTACCTGCCGTCCGCTGAAAATAAATATACTGTCTGTTTTTTATCTATAATAAGATAAACGCCTATTTCATCGTAAAACGCTATTTTATGAAATTGGTCAATAAGACAAGTGCTGTCTGTTTCAAGCGGCACCACTTCAATAGCGTCAACGAAAGCATTCATCGGTAAATCCTCATTGTCAAGATAATCTATATCAGTAACATCACGGTCGTCGGACGCCTTTTCCACACACGAGAAAAACATTACCGAAAATACGGTTATCAAAAACAGGTTTACTATCTTCATAAAAACAAGCATTTATACTTTTTGTTCTAATATCATTATTCAAACCACTCTTTATCCGCTCCAATCATCATACATGCTCATTACCATTCTACATAATGAATATACATACCGACTGGAACGGAATAAATTCGAGTTATCAAATGGCTCTTTATATCACATTAATTACATTGACTTGAACAACTTGTCCATGTATAACCTACAAACTGACAATAATAATAAGTTGCTTCACCTACAAAACATATCGCTCCACTGCGCATCCAACAAGCACCACCATTCAGACCACAAACAATTTCTATATCACCAGATCCTTCATCTCTAGCCAACGCTTCCACATTGGCAAGAGCCAGATCTGACATCATTTCTTTATCCTGTGCCTGATAAGCCGTTACGCCTGCTACCACAGCCAAAGCGGTTGCAAACGTAATTTTCAATATATTCTTTTTCATCTTTTGCTAATTTTTTATGTTATTGTTGTTTTTCATTGATACCTGCGAAGCCGCAAATCTCCGATTTGCGAATCTTCTGTTTTCTTCTTAACTTTGCAACGGTCTGTCCTCCTTTCTATTTTAGGGTTTGACTGGAGTGGAGATATACAAGCTGTCTTCCTAATGTACCCTGTATCGTTTCTACTCCTTTTATAATATGAATGTTCACATTTCACCTGATTGCCTGTAGGGGCGTATCGCATACGCCCTGAAAAACATCCACTTGAATAAGTATGTGCATTCGGGCGTATGCAATACGCCCCTACATTGGCTGTTTACGGATGTTCATCAAAAGTCATTGTCAATTGTTTACCGCTTCTCCCGTCACGCTGATGCGCAACGGGGCATCTGCCGTGTTGCAATACACGTCTACCGTCTTGCGGAAATGACCTGCCTCATCCGCCTCGTAAACAATCAGCAAGGTGGTTTCCTCGCCCGGACGCAAAGGACACTGGCTGTATTCCACACACGTGCAACCGCAAGAGGTATCCACCCCGTGTATCACCAAAGGAGCATTGCCTGTGTTCTTCAGCGTTACCTTCCGCTCTTTCTTCTCCCCCATCGGGAAAGAACCGAACCGCACATCCTGTTCGCTTAACGAAGCAGAGGTCTGCTTCGTACCGGTTGTTGCGGAACGCTTGCCGCCGATGATGTTCAGGTAAAGTTCCTTCACCTGCGGATTATGGACGGGATTGCCGATGGCAACTACCCGGTTGTCCTTATCAAGGAGGAAAGTCTGCAGAGCCATCTCCGAAGGGAAACGGTTCACGCGGTTGAAAGCATCCTCACGGTCGAAACACACCGGATAGGTAAAGCCATCGCGTCGTGTCAGATAGGTTAACTCGCGTGCATCTTTCGGATGGAAAAAGAACACGTACGACAGCTTGTCCTTCCCAAACAACGAATCGGTCTCCGCTATCAGCTGTTTCCACTTAGGCAGCTGCAGCTTACAACTGGTGCAGCCAATGGAGTCGACATACGTCACGATGCGGTAAGGAGCAGACTGCCAGCGGAAATCCACTGTGTCCCTGCCCTGTACCGTATAAAGCAATCAGTTTTGTTTTCATAAGTATTTCATTTTTTGTTTCCACAAAATTCTGAAAATTGATAAAAACAGCCAAATATTTTGCGTGACAATTTCCGTTACAGCGTTACAACGAGCGTTACACTTCTTCTGTATCTTGCTGGTTTATAGAGGAATGAAAGAAAAGCCCGAATGTCTCTTTTGATAGTTTCTCTTTCAGGCGATGCTTGCGGGTACGCAGGGTGGTTTCCTTACATCCGATGCACGCGGCTATCAGGCTGGTAGGATAATTCATAAGAGAAAGCAGGCAAAACAGCAAGTCATCTTTAGTGATTTGGGGATGCTCCGCTTGCAGCCGTTTCACGAGTTCATCAAACAGGGCGAGGATTTCTTTTTGGAACACTGCCTGTTCTTTTTTCGAGAAAGGCTTGCCGTTGCCTTTCTGTATGGCATTGATTCGCTTTTGCCATGCCGTTTGTTGAAACTGCCCGATAAGTGTTTGCATTTCTATGGCTGCTATCTCTTGGTACATCGCACTCCATTCTTCAGGGTTCCGCCGGTTCTGTTCAGCCACATATTCCTTGATAGCGGCCAATCGGTTTGCGACCAGTTGTTTCTCTAATAGCAGGTAGCGGCGCTTCTTGCGCTGCACGAAGAAGAAAACGCCGGTACCGCACAGCAACAGTGTAATACCGATTCCTCCCCACAGGTAGATGGCATTTTCACGCCGGTCAGCCTCCTCCTTTTGAAGGTCTATCTCTTGCCGATACGCTGCGGTCAGTCTTTCTATCTTGTCTGTTTGCCGCAAGGCGTAAAACGAATCTTTATAGATTTGGAAAGAATCAGCATAGACGAAAGCCAAATCCGGATGTGCTTTCCGATACAGCTGTGACAAGTTTTGAAATGCCATAGCTCGGGTAGAAATTTGAGGATCTTTCGTTGCTTTGAGAAAATAGAAGGAAGCCGAATCGGTGTTCCCCAATTCTTGAAATGATTCAGCTTTCAAATAAGGGTCGGTTGTTGCACGAAGCTCTTCTGCATACCATTGGGCTTGTACTTGATTGCCAGTCAAACGGGCATGTAAGTTCAATTGTCTTAAAATATATCTTTCGTAAGATTCATTTTTTAATTGACGGGCTAATACAATCGCTCCTTGATAATAATGGTAAGCACTGTCGTATCGATTCAGCAGCATAAAGATGTTCCCCATACTATATGCGGTGATGTAGCAATCCAACGTATCGGGATGTGCGTCTACATACTTCTGCATTTCCCGATAGTGCAAAAGGGCTTGCCGGTAGAAACCTTTTTGATGGTAAAGATAACCCAAGTCGTAGTTCACCAACATCCGTGTAC